>JAJYDP010000542.1 GCA_021777365.1 Chloroflexota bacterium
GGGCGTCGGGGGCGCGGCGGGGTCCGCGTGCGTCGGGCCGGCGGGGCGGCGGGGGGCGTCGGGGGCGCGAGGTGCGTCGGGCCAGCGGGGTCTCCCTGGTACCGCTGCGCGGGGAAGCGCGGCCGTGGCCCGGACAGTCGGCAGGATTCCCGTGGGGTGTCGCGTATGCCGGGCGTTCCGGTCGCGGCAACCCGTCTCGAGGTCCGCCGGGGCGCTGCCGGGCTCCGCGGAGCGCGACAGGGCGGCACCGGGCGGGAATCCGACCACCTGTACCGCCGTTCAGGCTCGCGGCCGGGCGCGCGTCCGGGCAACCAGGCTCAAGATGAGGCCGGGCCGGCCCTTGCGGGCTGCATAAGCGACACACGGCGGGAATCCTGCCAAGTGCGGCCGTGTTTCCGTGGAGCGGCGTGGCCGGCCGGCCGCGAGCGGCCGCGCGCGGCCGTGGAGCCGCCGCTCGGTCGGCAGGCCATCCTCGGTCCGGCGCTGTATCCGCCCAGGTCCGGTTCAGCTCCCGGCCAACCACTCGAGGATGTTGAGCGTGAGGCGTCCGAAGCCGGCCGGCACGTCATGCGCCTTCCCCCAGGCGGGATCGAGCGCCCAGCCTCAGTAGAACGTGCCGGAGCTGAAGACGCGGCCGCCGTTCGGGAACTCGCGCCAGACCACCTCGGCCATGCAGCTGTAGCCGAGCCGGCCCGGGATGTCGGCCGCGATGGCGAACGAGTGGTCGTACTGCCCGCCCGCGGGCCCCCACCAGGCGGGCGTGTCCCGGACGCCGTCCACCTCGCCACCGGCGATGAAGCCGAGCGAGCTGCCCGCCGAGAGCCCGGTGCCGGCGAGCAGGCGCGTGGGGGTGGTGGCTGCGGCTGCGGCCACGGCAGCGGTGGTGGGCACCGCAGCGGTGGTGGAGGCGCCGGGACTGGGTGCCGCGGTGGGCCCGGCGTTCGGGCCCGTCACGGGCGGAGCCCCGGCGAGCGAGTACCGGCCAAGCGCGGTCGTCACGCCCTGGTAGTGGACGCCGAACACCGGCTGCCCCGGCAGACTCCCCACGTACGGTCCCGACGCGGGGATCTCCCAGAGGATCCGCGAACTCCGCTCCTCGATGTCGCCGGGCGCGGGCGAGTCGACGGGCGCGCCGCTCGCGGTCGGCGCGGGCGAGTCGACGGGCGGCAGCAACGCCGCGGTCGGCCCGGGCGTCTGGCCAGGCGCCAGCAACTCCGCGGTCGGCCCGGGCGTCTGGCCAGGCGCCAGCAGCGCCGCGGGCACCGGGCCGTTCTTGAACACCAGCATGTCGCGCGGACCGTCGGCCGTCGGGTGCGCGAACGTGACCGGCCAGTAGCCCGTGTCGGCCGCCAGCATCGCCAGACCCATGTCGCCCAGCACGTTCACGTGCCGCTGGAGCCACTGGTAGAGCGGCACCCCCCAGTATTCGTCGTGGGCGTTGAACACGACCACCTTCGGCAGCGGCTGTGCGTCGGGATCCAGCGACAGGTCGTAGTCGGTGGTGAACGCGACGTCCAGATTCTGCCGCAGGAGCCAGGAGACGAGCGGCAGTTCCAGGAAGAAGAGCTGCCCGGCCCCGCCGTCCGACGCGTACGGCCGGTCGAACGAGACGGCGAGCGCGCGCGTCACGCCCGGCATCGGCTGGCCCACGTCGGTGGTGTACGCGCTCGACCCGCCCCAGCGGTTGTACGCCTCCCAGTTCATGGCGTTCGACACCACGAGGATGCGGTGCGCGACGGGGCTGCGCAGGACGAACGGAACGTAGGACTGGACGCCCTCGCTGCTCGACAGGCGGACCAGGTACACGTCCGACTTCCACGACTTCGGGATGGCGTAGGTGAAGTCGTACTGCCAGCGCGCCGTCGCCATCTTCGTGATCGGGTCGATCGCGGGCGGCGACTGCCGGCGACCGGCCTGCCCGGGCTCGCTGGCGACCTGCACGAACGGACCGGCGACCGGTGCCTTCCCCGAGACGCGGAAGATCGCTACGTCGTAGGTGGAGGCCGTGGTGGAGACGGCGAGCCGGAGGGTCTCGCCCGGCAGATACGACGGGCGAGACGCGTACCCCTCGAGGACGTGGGTGGCATCCGGGCGCGTCGCGATCTGCCACGGCTGCGAGCCGGTGTAGGTGAATATCGGCCTCTCGAGCGGCATGGTGTCGGCCGACTGCACCTCGGGCTCACCCGACGCGGCCGGCCCGACGAGGTGGCCGGTCTCGATCGGGGCGGGAGTGACGAGTGCCTCGGTGGGCACGCTCGACGGGGCCGGAACACCGGGCACGCCGACCGGCAGGGACGTCAGGTCGCGGCGAAAGGCATAGGCGAGGCCCGACGCGACGACGAGCGCCACGGCGACGAGGAGCACGGCGACACGCCCGGGACGCGCATGCGGCCGCCCCGGCTGGTTCGTGGGGAGCACGATCGGGAGGATACCGGGACGGATCGGCCGATACTGGACGCTGGCGACGCGGTCGCTGCGGCTCCTGGTCGTGCTGGCCGGCAGCGCGATCAGCTCCTTCGAGGACCAGGTCCTCGTGGGCAGGCTCTTCGGCCGTCGCACCGCGGGCGGTCAGCTCGCGCCGCTCGGCTACACGGACGCGGCGGCGTTCTTCCCGCGGTGGTCGGCTGTCGACCGGCTCCGAGCCCGGGGCGTGCTCGGGGGCATGCCCTGCTACCTCGAGCTCGAACCTGGTGGATCTCGACGCGGGCAGGGTCGACGACGTGCAGGGTCGACGACGTGTGGATGCGCAAGGTCGAGCGAACCTGGATGGCTTCATCTCGAAGCCCACGTTTGAACGGGCCTGTCGCGTGTACGTCCGCGCACGGATGGGCCGCGACCCCCGACTCCTGCTCCGAGGGGACGTCGGAGCATGGTGGGGACCCGTGACGGAGCGGACTCCCGACGGGTCACGCACCGTCCAGCGTCGGTCCGAGTCGCCGTCGTCGACAATGGCAACCTCATGCTGGTCGCGGAGGCCAGGTGATCGGACAGGGTCATCGATCGAGATGCCCTCGCCCAGCTGCGCGCCGGCGCGGGCCAGATACCGGGTTACTCGCCAGGTGAGACGCGGCTGGCGCGGCTGGCGCGTCGCGGCTTCACCGCGCGTCCCCGCAGCAGGTCCGCCGGTCGTGGTGTCACCGGGGCTACGGGCCTCCGTACTCCAGTCTCCCGGCCACGATCATCTGTTCGAGATCCTCCAGGTCAGCTGGTCTCCATCGCCGGACCGCCGCACGGACAGGCTCGAGGTGCTCAACGTCAGAGCCGCCGAGCATCCGGCTGATGTCGGCGGTGTCCTGCGGGCGGGCCGAGATGAGCTTCGCCACGACGATGTCCTCGAGCGGCAGTGTGGGAAGGTCGGCGACCACGTTGCGCTGCGCCGCCGCGATCGCCTGGTCGCCCCAGGCCCCGGGTAACCCGATCAGGTCGAGCTCAGATCCCTCCGGGGTCCTCCACGCGGATCCCTCCAGGCCTTCGTAGAGCTCCAGTTGCCCGATGAGCGCCCAGCCGGCGCCCCGCAGGACGTTGGTTGCGGCGGCCAGATCGGCCAGTCGGAGGGCGAGGTCGAGATCGGCGGTGTAACGAGGCGGCATGTAGGCGTTCGCCGCGACCGCGCCTGCGACGCCCACCTCGATCCCGCGCTCCTGGAGCAGCGCCACCGCGGATTGCCACCACTGCATCGTCTGGCTTCCCTGTCGCCTCAACTCGCGCAGCACGCTGCCGGCACCGGGCCGCTGCCGGCGTGCCGCCATCGCCAGCATGGCGTGACGGGCGGCGCGTCGCTGCTCCTGGCTCGGCGTCACGGCCAGGCCGGGGCGGGCAGATCGGCGGTCGATCGGCTCGGGCATCTGGGCAGAGTGTAGTCTCAGCGCCTTTGCGGTCGATCGCCAGCAGCTGCACCAGGGCACACCTGGCACTGCACCCGGGCACACCCGGGGCTCCACCGCGGCTCACGCATGGTTCCGCATCACGGCCGACGGGCCGATCTGGCCCGAGACCGCGCACTGCGGTAGGGTGGCGCCCATCGCGCCGCGCCCCAGCCATCACGTCGCGCCGCGTCGCTTCAGGAGGACCCGGTGCTCGCCCTCACGCTCCTCGGCTTCAGATTCTCCGGCCGGCTCGCGCTCGAGAGCCTCGTCGTGGTCGTGGTGATCGCCGTGATCGCCTGGTACCTGCTCGTGCGACGCCGCGCGTGACCACGCGGTGGTAGGTACGCCGACGCTACGTC
>JAJYDP010000543.1 GCA_021777365.1 Chloroflexota bacterium
CCTCGAGCGACACCGAGACGCCCAGGTTCTGCCGGAGCTGCTCGATGACGGCCTCGTCGTAGGTGGTGCCGGAGGTGACCATCGTGATCTCCGGCAGCCCACGCCCGTCGGGGTAGCCGGCAGCGGCAAGCTGAGCCCGTGCGACGGCGGGATCGAACCGCGGAAGATAGTCCCCGGCAGGCCGGCCGGGGATCCCCGGCGGGATGATCGACGTCGCGACCGCGCCTGGCCCGTCGGAGAGCAGCGCGATCCGTCGCCAGTCGACCGCCCAGGCGAAAGCCTGCCGGACGCGCATGTCGTCGAACGGCGCGCGGCGCGTGTCGAACCCGTAGTACGTCACCGACAGCGACGGCTCTTGCCGCAGCTGTGGGCCGAGCTGCGCGTCGTACCGGATCCACAGCGCGTCGGCCTCGTCGATGGGCGTGTAGTCGACGTCCCCTGCGGTGAACGCGTCCACCGGGCTCTTGCCTCCGAAGTCGGTCACCACGAGCACCGAGCCGATGGAGGGCGGCCCGGCCCAGTAGCGCGCGTTGGCCTGGAGCGTGATGGACGTCGCGTCCTCCGCCACGACCGTGTAGGCGCCTGAGCCCACGAAGGGGCTGGGGGGCTGCGCCGAGTCGAGCAGCGGCACCTCCGAGGACGGCGCGACGGCGAGGGCCGGGTTCGCGGCGATCGCCGCGAAGTACGTGGCGGGCTTCACCAGCCTCACCACCACCGCGCCGTCCCGGGTGCTGATCCCCACCCCGGATCGGGGTCCCCGTCCCTGCCGGTAGGCGACCGCGCCCACCACGTCGTCGAGGAGCGAGGCCAGCGGTCCGGGTCGCGCCGGGTCGAGGATGCGCAGCCAGCTGGCCACGACGTCATCGGCGGTCAGCGGCGTGCCATCCGAGAACACGAGCCCGGGGCGCAGCTGGAACGTGACCTGGAGGCCGCTGGGGTCGACCGTCCACGACTGGGCGAGGGCCGGTCTCACCTCGAGCGATGCGTCGAACGAGGTGAGCCCTTCGAACAGCTGGGCGAGCAGGGCCGCGGTGCCCGCGTCACCCTGCTGCGCCGGATCGTAGGTCGCAGGACTCCATCCGGCGATCCGCACGACCCCCGTCGCGTGCCGGACGGCCGGCGCCGTGCCGGGCGTAGCCGCCGGCCCCTGCGTGGAACGGAGCCCAAGGATCTGGAGCGGCAGGACGAGGGCGGCCGCCAGGAGGACGATGATCGCGAACGCCAGCGCGCGCCGTCGGCCGGAGACCGGCGGGGGCGGAGCTCCCTCGGGTGCCAGCCAGTGCGAGACGGGCGCCCACTCCGGACCCGATGGAGATGCGGTCCGGGCGCCCGGGATTGCGCCGGTGCCGCCTGGCTCAGTGGCCTGGGGGTCGGGTTCCTCGCGCATGATGGAGGCAGTCTATCTGCCGGCACGACCCGCCGCCGATCCCCTCTCCCGCCGTCTTCGCGGATTGGTGCGGTCAGTGGACGATGGTGACCTTCGCGCTCGTCACCGTGACGACGGCCTCCGAGACCGAGCCGCGCAGCAGTCGGTCGAACAGCCCGAGGTGGCGGCTCCCCATGACGATGTGATCGTATCCGCCGTCCTGCGCGGTGCGAACGATCGCCTCCGCGATGTCGCCGAACGGCTCGTGCAGCGTCGGCGTGATGCCTGCGCCTGCGATGAGGTCGCGTGCCTCCCGGAGCTCCGAGGTGTGCACGCTCGCATCGTCCCACGGGTCCAGCGCCATGCGCCCCGCGTGGACCGGAACGACGCTGACGACGCCCAGCCTCGCGCCGCTGAGCCTGGCCAGCTCGACGGCGAAGTCGAGCGCCCTGCGCGCCTGCTCGCTGCCGTCATAGGCGAGCAGGATCCTCTCGCTCAACATGCGGCACCTCCTGCGCGCAGGCTGCGCCGTGCCCCCGCGTGCCGACAGGGCCGGACGGACGTGCCGCAGGCGGCCGTGCGGCGGCATGTCGGCACGGTCCGCTCGCGCTCCCTCCGGCGGGCGGCGTCGCTCGACAGGTGGCCCGTGCCACCCGACGGGCGGCCAGTGTGCGCCGGGAGCCCGTCAGACGGCCATGCCCTGGTCCTCCAGGGCCGCCTCGACGGCCTGCCGCAGCGCCTCCTGCGTGGGTCGTCCGGTCAGCGGGGTGACGCGTCCGGGGCCTTCCGTCTCGACCCAGTCGAGGCTCTCGTCGACCGCCGTGAGGATCACCGGCAGGTCCGCGTACACCTCGCGCAGGTGGGCCACGAGCCGTCGTCCACCGTCGCTGTCGCCGGCCGCCCACGCGTCGTACACCAGCACGTCGGCGCGGTCCACGAGGGGGCACGGGAGGTCGCCGAGGACCGGGCAGGGCTCTGCCAGCGGCCCGCCGCACTGCTCCACCTGGTACCCGGAGGCGCGCAGCAGGGCGGCCTGCTCGGCAGCCAGCGCCGGATCGTGGTTGACGACGATCACCCGGGTCATGGGGACCTCCTTTCGACGCCAGGCCTGCGATGCCGTGGAACGAGCCGGCAGCCCCCACCTGGCGTGGCGACAGTGGCACTGTGGTGCCGGCCGTGGTGGGCCGACAGCGGAAATGGTACCGGGAACGGGGGGCCGCCTGGTCTTGGGGCCCGCCCGACGGACTCGGACCCCTGGTAGACAAAGTGCCGGACGCGCTGAGCTGGTACGCAGCCATGAGGTCGAGCGGCCTGTCCAGAAGGCAGAATGTTGCTCCTCGGGGGCCTGACGCCTGCCCTGGCCCTTCCCCGCGGTGATTGGCGAACCGGACGGCAGCCGACCTGCAGCTTCAGGTCCTTTGGCACTGGCGTGTCAGTCGGCGTCGCGAATGCTGCGGGTGCGCACGGGGGGCGTAGACGCGCGGTTCATGCTCAGGCCGCCTCGACCGCGCCGAGCCACTGGCGAGACCGACCCGCATCTCCAGGGGGGTTGACGCATGGCGGCCATCGCAACCGATATCGAGGCGGCAGTAGCCGAGACGATCCATCGCTATGTCGAGGCCGTGGAGACCGAAGACCTTGATGCGTACGCGGAGATCGTCGCCCACGATGCTGATCTCGCCTGGTACGGCTCGATGCCCGGCCAGATCGTCGGCTGGGACGAGTTGGAGGGCCTCATCCGAGAAATGTTCGAGGGCCTGTCTGATTTCAAGATCACGCAGACCGACCTGCGCGTCCACCTGAGCCCCGATCGGCAGGTCGCGTGGGCCACCTGCCTGTGGGACTTCCGGGCCAAGTCCGGCGATCAGGAGGTCGTGGAGCCGACTCGCTGCACATGGGTGCTGGAGCGCCGGCAGGGGAGCTGGGTCATCGTCCACTTCCACAAGTCTGTCGGGGTGGCCTGACCGGCAGAGGCTGGGTCGGGGCAGAGGAGGACGCGTCAAGCCGCTGGCGGTTCTGGTCCCGCAGCGGCGTCCGACCCTGGATGAGACAGGACGGGAGGTCGACACATGACAACCATGGACTTCGTGGCGACGCGGGCGAGCGAACTCTTCCGTTCGCTCGACGCCAAGGACGAGGCGGCCCTGCGCGCAATGTGGTCCGACGACCCGCAGGGCGCCGACGAGATGACGCGCGGCTGGCTGCGCGGGCGCCCGGCGCTGGAGGCGTACATCACCGACAACCTGCCACGCATGGAAGACATCCACTCGACCATCGAGGACGTCTCAGTGCGCCGCTGGGGCGACGTCGAGATCGAGACCATGATCCTGCGCCAGAGCTACGTGTTCGACGGGACCCGCTGCGACATCGAGGCGCCCACGACGCTGATCTGGCGTCGCGAGGGCGACACCTGGAGGCTCGCGCTCGTCCATTCCATGCCGCTGCCGCCGGCATCGTAGCTCGCGGCGCAGCCGATGCATCGATGAGGTGACCGCGTGGGCGTCTACCAGGTGGAGCTTCCGGACCTACCGCCAGGTGTGGGGGTCACGGCCGTGGCGCGCGTACCTGTGCCACCTGGAATACGAGAGCCTGACCGCGCTGGAGGGCGACCCGGACACGCCTGCCTGCGATGAGGTCTGGGCGCCGATCTTCGCCGCCGCGCAGCCGGGCACCTTCGCCACTTCCGTCTGGTCCGATCGGCAACGGGCGATCTGGTTCGAGCGCTAGCCCGTCGTGCCGACCAGCGAAATCCCGCCGGGATCTCCCGCGGTCGTCACCGCAGCTGGTGACGCGCCTGATGGGCGATCCCGGCGCCGTGCTCCGGTGCGAGCCGGCGGAAGGGCATGCCGAG
>JAJYDP010000544.1 GCA_021777365.1 Chloroflexota bacterium
ACACGAATCCCGGCCCTGGCTTGGGCGGGGAGGGCGAGGCGCGCGCGCCCGGCACCGTGGTCCAGGCGGGCGGCCCGGTCGTGCGCGCCGGCGGCCTGACCGCGCCGTCGATGGGCGAGGTCGTCCGCATCGGCACGCAGCGCCTCCTGGGGGAGGTGATCCGCCTGGACGGCGAGGTGGCCACGATCCAGGTCTACGAGGAGACGTCCGGGCTCCGCGTCGGAGATCCGGTGGTGCAGACCGGCGCGCCGCTCCGGGCCTGGCTCGGCCCGGGGCTCCTCGGAGCCACGCTCGACGGGCTCCAGCGGCCCCTGGACGCGCTGGCCGATGCCGGCACCTGGGCCCTCGGGCCGGGGCTCGAGGCGCCGCCGCTCGACCCGACCCGGCGCTGGCACTTCGTGCCCGTGCGCGGACCCGGCGAGACCGTCGGCCCGGGCGATCAGCTGGGGACGGTGGCCGAGCACGGCCTGGAGCACCGCATCCTGGTCCCGCCGGGGGTCGGTCCGGGACGGCTGGGGCCCATCGACGAGCGGGACGCCACGCTGGCCGAGCCGGTCGCGGCGCTGGAGACCGCGACCGGGACCGAGCTCCTGCACCTGGCCCACGCGTGGCCGGTCCGCGTGCCGCGACCGGCCCGTCGCCTGCCCGCGGAGGCCCCCCTGGTCACCGGGATCCGGGTGATCGACATGCTCTTCCCGGTGGCACGCGGCGGGGTGGCGGTCATCCCGGGCGGCTTCGGGACCGGGAAGACGGTGGTGGAGCAGTCGCTGGCTCGGGCGTCCGATGCCGACGTGGTCGTCTATGTCGGCTGCGGCGAGCGGGGCAACGAGATGGCGGATCTCCTGGCCAGCTTCCGCGAGCTCGTCGACCCTCGCACAGGCGCCCCGCTGCTCCACCGCACGGTGCTGATCGCGAACACCTCGAACATGCCCGTCGCGGCTCGCGAGGCATCGATCGAGCTCGGGATCACGGTCGCCGAGTACTTCCGGGACCAGGGCTACGACGTGGCGCTCCTGGCCGACTCCACCTCCCGGTGGGCCGAGGCCCTGCGCGAGATCGGCGGGCGGCTCGAGGAGCTCCCCGGCGAAGAGGGGTTCCCGGCCTACCTCGCCAGCCGTCTGGCCGCCTTCTACGAGCGTGCCGGACAGGTGACCACGGCCGCCGGCCCGGCCCGGCGCGGCTCCATCACCGTGGTGGGCGCCGTGTCGCCACCCGGGGGCGACTTCAGCGAGCCGGTGACGCAGGCGAGCCTGCGTCTGGCCGGCACCTTCTGGGCGCTCGACACGGAGCTCGCCCATGCCCGGCACTTCCCGGCGATCGGGTGGCTCCGGTCGTACTCGCTGTACGTGGAACGCCTGGGCGCCTGGTACCGCGAGGCGGTGGGCGAGGAGTGGGAGACACTGCGCACCCAGGCGCTGGAGCTGCTGGCGCGCGAGCGGCAGCTGCTCGACGTGGTCGAGCTGGTCGGCGTGGACGCGCTCCCGCCGGAGGACCGGGTGTCGCTGGAGGCCGCCCGGCTGGTGCGTGAGGCGTTCCTGCAGCAGCATGCCTACGACCCCGTCGACGCGGCCCGGCCGCTCGGCGTCCAGCTGGCCATGCTGCGGGCGGTCCTGGCGGGGCACCGGGCGATGCTCGCCGCGCTCCACCGGGGCGCCAGCGTCGACGAGGCGACGGCCGATCCGGCGGTGCGCGAGCTGGCCCGGATCCGGTCGTGGCCGGGGGAGGGGATCGTCGAGCGGCTGGAGGCCCTGGCAGGGCGGCTGGGAGGTGCGGCGTGACGCTCTCGGTCCACCGGGTCACCGGGGTGAACCGCCTGGCCGGGCCGCTGCTCGTCATGCATCACGTGCCGCGGGTGATGCTCGGCGAGGAGGTGTTCGTCACCGGCCAGGACGGTCGGGCCCGGCACGGCCGCGTCCTGGACGTGAGTGCCGACCTGGTGGTGGTCCAGGTCTACGAGGGGACGGGCGGACTCGACCTGCGCGCCACCGCGGTCGAGCTGACCGGGGGGCCGTTCCGCCTGGGCGTCTCGGAGGCGATGCTGGGGCGGGTCATGGATGGGCGGGGAACCCCGGTCGACGGCGGTCCGCCGGTCACGCCGCTGCGCACGATCGACGTGAACGGGCGCGCCATCAACCCGGCGGCGCGGGCCAACCCGGCCGACTTCATCGAGACGGGGATCAGTGCCATCGACCTGCTGGACAGCCTGGTGCGGGGCCAGAAGCTGCCCATCTTCACCGGCGCGGGGCTCCCGGCCGACGCGCTGGCCGCCCGCATCGCCACCGGAGCCCGGCTCCTGGGATCCGAGCGGTTCGCCACCGTCTTCGCCGCGATGGGGGTCACCCGCCGCGAATCGGATGCCTTCCTTGACGCGTTCGCCTCGTCGGGCGCCCTCGATCGGCTGGCTCTCTTCCTGAACCTCGCCGACGACCCCGTGATCGAGCGGCTGCTGGCGCCGCGCTGCGCGCTCACCCTGGCGGAGCACCTGGCGCTGGACCGGGGGATGGACGTGCTGGTCGTGATGACCGACATCACGGCCTACGGGGAGGCGCTGCGCGAGCTTTCCACGGCACGCGAGGAGATCCCCGGTCGTCGGGGCTACCCGGGGTACCTGTACACGGACCTGGCGACGCTCTTCGAGCGGGCCGGCCGCGTGCTCGAGCGCCCCGGCTCGCTCACCGTGATGCCCATCGTGACCATGCCGGACGACGACATCACGCACCCCATCCCGGACCTGACCGGATACATCACCGAGGGGCAGATCGTCCTGTCGCGGGAGCTGCACGCGCGCGGCATCTTCCCGCCCATCGACGCGCTGCCCTGCCTGTCACGCCTCATGAACGCCGGGATCGGGGAGGGCAAGACGCGGGCGGAGCACCGGGTGGTGGCTGACCAGCTGTACGCGCTCTACGCCCGCGGCCGGGAGCTGCGCCGCCTCATCGCGGTCATCGGGGAGGCCGCGCTCTCGGCCGGGGAGCGGCGGCTCCTCGCGTTCGCCGACCGGTTCGAGACCGAGCTGATCGCCCAGGGCGCGCGCCGCCGCAGCATCGACGACACGTTCGCCGTGGCATGGCAGCTCCTCTCGCGCCTCCCCCGCGACGAGCTGACCCGGCTCCCGGAGGAGTTGCTCGACGCCCACTGGCGGCCGCCGGAGGCGGCGCCGTGACCGCCGCGGCCGGGCCGGGCGTCGAGATCGGGTCCCGGATCGTCCGGCCCGCACGGACGGTGCCGGCGTGAACGGCAGCCGGAGCCGCATGGCGCTGCTCACCGGGCGGGCGCGGCTGGAGATGGCACGCCAGGGTCAGTCGCTCCTGGAGCAGAAGCGCGACGCCCTGCTGCGGGAGTTCTACCGGGAGGTGCCGGTGGTCTTCGCCTCACACGCCGAGCTCGAGGTGGCCATGTCGGGCGCGCGACTGGCGCTCGAGGAGGCCGGGGTCCGCCTGGGTCCCGACGTGCTGGCGGCTGCCGCGGCGGCACCGCCGGGTCGCGCCGTGCAGGTCGAGCTGCTGCCGGTGACTGTCCTGGGCCTGGCGGTCCCCGCGGTCGCCCCGCTCGACCTGGTGCGGACGCCCGATGCGCGCGGGCGGGCGGTGGCCGCCTCGGGCCCCGCCCTCGAGCTGGCGGCGCTGAGGTTCGAGGAGGCGATGACGACCGCGGTGCGGCTGGCCACCATGGAGGCGCGCGTGCGGAGGCTGGCACGCGAGATCCGGCGCACCAGGAGCCGCGTGAACGCGCTGCGAACGCGCATCATTCCCCGGCTGGAGGCGGACACGCGGGCCATCGAGCTGGTGCTGGAGCAGCGTGAGCGCGAGGACCGCTTCCGCCTCAAGCGGGTGAAGTCGCGACGGGAAGCGCGGACGGCGGCGCGTACCTGACCGGGGGGCGGGAGGCCGTTCCCGACGTGTGGCCGGAAGGGGTGCCGATGCACAGGACGAGTCGGCCGCGCGGGCGACCGGCGGAGTGCGGATGATCGGAGCGCGTCGTGCCCGCGGGGCGCGGCTCCGGTCCGAGCTGCGGTACGTGGCCACCCGTCTCTTCGTCGGCGCGGTCGTGCGCGGCTACGTGCGGCTTCGCGTGAGCGGGCTGGACCGTCTTCCGTCGGGCGCCTGCGTGCTCTGCTTCAACCACCAGAGCTGGACCGACCCGTTCGTGCTGCTGGCCGTGCTGCCCTGGTGGCCGCGTCTCTACATCTTCGGGCCGCGCGAGGCGGACATGACG
>JAJYDP010000545.1 GCA_021777365.1 Chloroflexota bacterium
GCAGCACCGGACCCCGCCTTCGCAACCAGCCGCTTGAAGCGACCTGCGGCGAGCGTCGTGCGCGGCGTCGAGGCCACGAGGTCGGGCAGCGTCGCCTTGAGCTGCTCCCGCTCCTCGGCCGTGAGTGCACCCTGCTCGTCCGCCAGTTCACGGGCCGCGGCCATCGCACTCTCGGTCCATGGGTAGGGGTGGCCGCAGGCGTGGCAGTAGGCCGGCGGCGAAGTGGGCCCGAGGAAGCCAAGGACCCGAGGAACGTGGTAGGTACCGCGAATGGCCGTTCCGCAGGCTTCGCAGGCGATGATGGTCGGCGCGCCGCACTTGTCGCAGAACGCCTGCCGGTGCTCCGGTTGGCTCTCGTGATACGCGCTGACGAGGTGCCCGTTCCGGCAGACCTGTGCGGTGTCGTACCAGCTCTCACCGGGTACCCGGGCCATATCCAACCCAACCCTCCACACGCGCCGCCAGCCCCACGGCACGATAGCATCGAGCGTGACGGGGTGCGCACTCAAAGCCAAGCCGGGGGAATGCCAGCCGTGGCCAACGTAGTCCCGACGATCTTGGAGAACATGGCCCGCCAGACGCTCACGTCGCTTGATCTCGCTGGCGCTATCGCGCATCCGGGGGAGAGCGGTCGCGCCCGTGAGAACATCCTGTGTGGGTGGGCAGAACGTGGGCAAGTGCCTATCGGAAGCTAGAGGCGAGGAAGATCCGCAAGAGTCAGACGTGGCCATTGAGCACCGGGGTCGGACGCGATCTGACCGGCCCGGCGGATCAGCGCGTGCACCGTTGCCTCAATCCATACGCGCTCCTCGGGCGTGTGGGGACGAAGCGTGTTCTGGCGGTCGAGCTTGCGTGCTGTCTGCGCGTCGCCAACGACGGAGGTGAGACGCCCGAGTTCGGCGAGCACCTTGGGGTCGACGCGGTACTGTTTGGCAGCCTTGCCCCGATCGCCGGCACGCCACTCCAGGACGGTCAGGCAGAAGTAGCCCATGACCGCAAAGGTCTCGCGGCGAAGTCGATACTGCCGCAGGTGGTAGTACATCATCTCGGTTTCGACCGAGGTCGCGAACCGTTCGGGTGGCTCAGGGTATGTCGCGTACCCGACGCTCACACTCGCGACGTCGAACGCTCGTCCGGTCGCGTCGATCGCTGATACCTGCACGTCCTGGTTGCGCGAACCGGGGAGTTGCCGAGGCGCCTCCATCTCAGCTGCCTCGAAGGCGAAACTGATCTCCCGGTTCATGCGCAAAGCAAAGTCGAGTTCCCACGCCTGGCAGTACGGGTCCACGACCGCGCGCGCGGCCTCTTCGGAGGCGAAGTCCCCCACCATCTCGAAGGTCGCGGTCCCGTCCGCGAGGTGGAGGCGAAACGTCGCGGTCTCGCGGTCAAGCGGTCAAGCGGCGATGGATTGTTGAACGAAAGCATCGCGCCGGGCTCGAGCCGGTAGCGGAGTCTACTGACCCGGCGCTCACCTGCGCCGCTGGCGTCGGCTGAAGTCTGCACAGGCCACATCCTCATGTCGGTCGCTCTGCGCAGAGGTGCGCATCTACCAATGAAGACTACGGCGATCCGGAAGGACAGGAGAGTCCCTCACCAATGATCACCCGTCGTGGACGGTGCCCGAACCCGCCCCACCTTCTGAGGCGGCCCAAGCGGGCGGCTCACTGAGCACCACCACCGCGCGCGCGGGCGGCCCGCCCTTTCGGAACGGACCGGGGGTTACCCAGCACCCGTGCGCGCATCCCGTTCGGAGCGCTCGGCCGCCTTCGCCCGGCTGCTCCGGACATCCTCGCGCCGCCGGTTCGCCTGGCACGCGTCGCAGTGCGCGCGGTTGCGCGTGAGGACGAAGGAGCCCGGGCATCCGGGCGTCGCGCAGGCGACCAGCGGTTCCTCGTCGGTCAGCTCGGTCCACAGGGCGACCAGGGCGCGCCCGTACAGGCCCGCCACCGACCCGCGGCGGATCGGCCAGACGCCCGCCTCGGCCAGCAGCGTCTCGCACTGGGCGCGCAGTAGCGCCCGCGTCCGCTCGCCGAGTTCTCCAGCGGTGAGGCTGGCCGGCGCGTCGAACTCGGCCAGCCCGCGGTACAGCGCCGCGAGCTGAACCTTCTCCTCGGGGGAGAGGCTCCTGCCGTCGACCGCGCGTCGCACGAGGCGCACCGCCGCACACCAGCTCGCGAGCGCGGTGGCCACCTCGTGCCAGTCCCCCACCGTCTCGTGCGCCAACGCTTCGATGGCCGGCACGCCATCCGCGTTGCGCGCGTTGATGAGCTGCGGATCGAGCAGCGGCTCGGGCTGGTTGGCGAGCAGCGAGAGCAGCGCCGCATGCACCCCACCGAGCCGGTCCACCCACCCCGGGGCATCTTGCGTGCCCCCGAGCAGCCCGGCGGCCCACTCCAGCAGCTCGGCTGCGCTCGCCAGTCGCATGCGATCCACAGGGACCGGTGCCTTGCCGTCGAGCTGGGCCGCCAGGCGCGGGCCGAGCGTCGCGGCGAACGCCGCCGGATCGGGCAGCGCGTCCCCGATGGCGGCCGCGATGTCGGCCGGCGGCGCGTCACTCGATACCAACGCGAAGGCCCGAAGCACAGGCTCGGGCAGCTCGGCCAACACCGCCAGCAGCGCATGATCGAGCTCGGCGACGCCGCCGTCGGACCTAGGATCGCGCCCGTCGCGGAGCGCGGCGAGATCGTCGCTCAGGTGCTGGCCCATCGACAGGAGTTCGCGCCGCGCCTCCTTCGAAGCGAAGCCGGCCAGCCGTCCCCCGGCCAGGCGCAAGAGCCCGTGGGTGGAGGCGAAGGCGGCGATCTGGGTCGGTGTCGCGTCCGCCAGCTTCGCGAGGTCGCCGTGCACGCGGCCCTCGCCCCTCGCCGGCTCCCAGCGCCAGGCGGCACCCGGACGCGGATGCAGGATCCCGTCCGCGTCGGCCTCGATCTCGACCACGTATCGCTCGAACAACCCACGCATCGTGTCCATCCTCGCACTGAAAGTCGATTAGTAACCTGATTGGGCCGCGGTCCGATCGGTCGGCTGGCGTTTCCTTACGCTCGTCATGGACGAGAGCGTACCGACCAACCCGACCGCCGTCCCAGCCTCGATAGCACGAGCGAGCGTCAGCTCGTCTGTCATCGCCGTCGAGGCGCCGCTGCCGCGCTGGCGCGTCTGCCGCCGCTGCGGCCACCTGTGGCGCAGCCGCTCCCGGGGCCTGCGGTTCCGCTGCCGCGCCTGCGAGGAACGGGCGCGGGACGAGGCCCGGGCGGCCAGCGCCGCCGCGCGGGCGGCAGGTGGCCAGCCGTGAACACCGGCCACTGCTTGGCCTGCGGAGAGCCCCTGGTGAGCTGGGCGCGGGCCGACCGGAGGACCTGCGGCCATGCCTGCCGCTCGCGCCTGTACCGGACCCGCCGGGCGGCCCGCCTCGCCGTCTCTGCCACACCTACAGACGCCGCCACGCCGCGATCGGCCCCTGGGTGGACCGATCGACCGCACCGGCCTGAATCCGACCGTTACTCCAGGTATCACGCCTTGGCCGTGGTTGCGACGCCAGGAGCGGACGAGAGGCCCTGATGAGCGCCTACCACCACACCCACCCCCATCGCCACGGCGCCCGCGGCGTGCATGAGCATCGCCACGGCCACCGAGGACTGGCGCCTTCCCGGCGCGGGCAGCCGGTGCCCTGGCCCCACTGGTTCGCCGAGCACGCGCACGTCCACGTCTGGGAGGACGCCGAGGCGTCGCTCCAGCTGCCCGCGCAACCCGGAGAGGAGGCGAAGCCGTGAGCGCACGCACCTCGACCCGGGTGACCATCGTGCGGGCCACCGCACAGGAGCTGCTCACCAGCTTCCCAGATCGCTCGATCGACGTCGTCGTCTGCGACCCGCCGTACACCAGCGTCGAGCGCAGTGGCAGCGGGCACCTGCAGGACTGGTTCGGGGGCGGGATGAGCTGGCCTGAGATCGGCCGGGTCCTGACACTCGCGCGTCGCAAGCTCAAGCCCAGCGGCCTGGCCTTCGTGATGAGCAACGCCGCCGGGCTGCGGGAGGCCATCACGGCCCTGGAGCGGGCCGGGTTCCGCGACGTGCGGCCCATCACCTGGGACAAGCGTGCCCCTGGTTGGGTGGCGGCCTGCGCCACCAGACGGAGTTCGTCCTCCTGGGCCGGCTCCCAGGATCGCGTCCGATCAGCGGGATCGACCTCGTGGCGGTGCCCGCGGTCGGCCC
>JAJYDP010000010.1 GCA_021777365.1 Chloroflexota bacterium
CGTCGGACCGGACGGAGTCGGACATCCGCGAGCTCGCCACGGCGCTCGGCAAGCAGGTCATCGTCAGCAAGGACCGCCCGGGGTTCATCGTCAACCGGATCCTGATGCCGCTCCTCGTGGAGGCGATGCGCGCCTACGAGGAGGGGCTGGGGACCCTCGAGGACATCGATGCGGGGGTCCGGCTCGGCCTGAACCACCCGATGGGCCCGCTCGAGCTGGCCGACTTCATCGGGCTGGACGTCTGTCTGCACGTGATGGAGGTCCTGTACGAGGGCTTCCACGAGCCCCAGTTCGCGCCGCCCCCCATCCTCCGACAGCTCGTCGACGCCGGATACCTGGGGCAGAAGAGCGGCCGAGGCTTCTACACCTACCCGCGCCCCTCGAAGGCCTGACGGCACCGGAGCGCGGGTCTCGTGTTCGACGGCGCGCTGACCGAGGAGGAACGGCTCCTCCGGGACACCGTCCGCGACTTCGCGACCCGTGAGCTCGCGCCGGGCGCGGCCGACCGCGATGAGGCCGAGCACTACGAGCGTGGCCTCTTCGACGCGATGGCGGCGCTCGGGCTCACCGGCGCGCCGTTCGCCGAATCCATCGGGGGCGGGGGGATCGGGTACCGGGCCTGGGCGCTGGTCATGGAGGAGCTGGGCGCGGCGGACATGGCGATGGCCGTCTCGCTGAGCGTCCACGTCCTCTCGCAGGCACCGGTCGTGCGGTGGGGCACCGCTGAGCAGCACGCCCGCTGGCTGGCCCCCATGCTGCGCGGCGAGCGGATGGGCGCCTTCGCCCTGACCGAGCCCGGGGCAGGGTCCGATGCCGCGGCGATCCGGCTGCGCGCCACGCGGGTGGGCCCCGCCGACGCCCCCACCGGGTACCGTCTCGACGGCACGAAGATCTGGATCAGCAACTCCCCCGTGGCGGAGCACTACCTGGTCTTCGCCACGCTCGACCCCGACACCGGCCCATCGGCGATCACCGCCTTCCTGGTGGAGAAGGGCACGCCCGGGTTCGAGTTCGGCCGCAAGGAGCGCAAGCTGGGGATCCGCGCGAACCCCGCGTCCGAGCTGGTCTTCCACGGCGCCGAGGTGCCCGCCGCCAACCGGCTCGGCGACGAGGGCGAGGGGTACCGCATCGCCCTCTCGTCGCTCGGCGAGGGGCGCATCTCGATCGCCGCCGCCTGCACCGGGCTCGCGCGGGCGGCGCTGGAGGCCGCGGCCCGCTACTGCTCCGAGCGCCGGGCATTCGGCGGGCCGCTGACCGACCAGCAGGGGATCCGCTTCATGCTCGCCGAGATGGAGCAGCGGGTCGCGACGGCACGGGCCCTGACGCGGCTGGCGGCCGAGGCGAAGGATCGCGGGGAGCCCATCGCCGAGGCGTCGTCGCTCGCGAAGTGGACCGCGTCGGACGCGGCCATGAGCGTGGCGAGTGACGCGGTGCAGCTCTTCGGTGCCGCGGGCTACAGCCGCGAGAACCCCGTGGAGCGCTACCTGCGGGACGCCAAGGGCGCCCAGATCTACGAGGGGACCAACCAGATCCACCGGCTGATCGTGGCCGAGCAGCTGCTGCGGAGGATCGGGCAGGGCGCCTGATGTCCGGGGAGCGTCCGCCCCGGGTCGTCGGCCCCCCGTGCGCATCGCATCGAGCGCGCGGCGTGGGCTCCCTCCCCGCGTCGCATCGAGCGCATCCGCCGGACCGTCGACCGCGCTAGCATGCCCGGATGGACAGCCAGCCGTTCTCGCCGGACGGGCCGTCCGGCCGCGTCTTCCTCGTCTCCGCCATGCGCACGCCGATCGGCAGGTTCGCCGGCACCCTTGCGGACATGCCCGCCACCACCCTCGGCGGGATCGCGATCCGCGCCGCCGTCGAGCGGGCCGGCGTTCCTCCGGTGGCGATCGACGAGGTCCTCATGGGGCAGGTCCTGCAGGCCGGCGCCGGGCAGGCGCCGGCGCGCCGGGCCGCGCTGCTGGGCGGGCTTCCCGTCACCACCAGTGCCACCACGATCAACCGGGTCTGTGGTTCCGGCCTGAAGGCGATCATGCTCGCCGCCGCGGAGATCCGGGCGGGCGACGCCGAGGTGGCGGTGGCCGGCGGCATGGAGAACATGGACCAGGGCCCGTACCTGCTGCAGAAGGCCCGGTTCGGGTACCGGCTTGGGACGGGCGAGCTGGTCGACGCGACCGTGCACGACGGCCTGTGGTGCTCGGTCGAGGGCTGCCACATGGGCACGCACGCCGAGCGCGTGGCGGTGCGCTCGGGGATCAGCCGGGAGGACCAGGACCGCTTCGCCCTGGAGAGCCACCAGAAGGCAGTGGCGGCCATCGATGCCGGACGCTTCGTCGACGAGATCGTGCCGGTGCCGGTCAGGCGGGGACGCGAGGAGGTGCGCTTCGAGGTCGACGAGGCGCCCCGGCGTGACACGACCGCCGAGGCGCTGGCCCGCCTGCGGCCGGCGTTCGACCTGCCGACAGGTGACGAGGGCCCGGCCGACGGGATCGGGACGGTCACCGCAGGCAACGCGCCGGGGATCACGGACGGGGCTGCGGCCACCGTGGTGGCCAGTGAGCGCGCGGTGGAGCGCTACGGGCTGACACCGCTCGCCCGGATCGTGGGCTACGCCCAGGCCGAGGTGGAGCCGAGGTGGCTCTTCCTCGCGCCCGTCGTCGGGGTGCGGCGGCTGCTCGAGAAGGTCGGCCTGCCGATCGATGCGTTCGACCTGGTCGAGATCAACGAGGCGTTCGCCGCGCAGGTGCTCGCGGACGGACGCGAACTCGAGTTCGACTGGTCGAAGGTCAACGTGAACGGCGGGGCGATCGCGCTGGGTCACCCGATCGGTGCGAGCGGGGCGCGGATCGTGGCGACGCTTCTCCACGAGCTGCGGCGGCGCGGGGGCCGGTACGGCCTGGCGACGCTCTGCCTGGGGGGCGGCGGCTCGGTGGCGATGGCATTCGAGCGAGTCTGAGGTTCTGCGCCCGTCTCCTGCCCGGTGCCGGGCGGGTGCCGGCGGGTACCGGCGGGTGCCTGCCGCCAGCGCGTCTCCGGTCGCGGCCACGGGCGCGGGCTATGATCCGCGCGTCATCCCGTACCGGAGATCGCCGTGCGCCGCGTCGCGATCGTCACCGACACCGCGTCCGACTTCGACCCCGCGGCGGCCGCCGCGGCGGGCATCGTGCTGGTCCCGCTGATCGCCAGTTTCGGCGACGAGGAGTACCTCGCATCGGTCGAGCTGTCCGCCCGCGCGTTCTGGGACAAGTTCAACACGCCGGGCCTGCCCTTCCCCAAGACCGCCGCCGCCAGCGTGGGGACGTTCCAGGCGACCTTCGAGCAGTGCTTCCGTGACGGCGCCGAGGCGGTGGTCTGCATCACGGTCGCCGGCACCCTGTCGGCCACGCTCAAGAGCGCACAGATCGCGAGGGACGCGCTGCCGGATCGCGAGATCCACGTGATCGACAGCTGGGGCGCCAGCATGGTGGAGGGCATCCTTGCGCAGCTGGGCGCCGACATGGCCGACCGCGGGGCCTCCGGCGCGGAGATCGCGGCCGAGCTGGAGCGTCGCGTCCCCGACTGCCGCCTCCTCTTCGTGCTGGACACGCTCGACCACCTGGTGCGCGGCGGTCGCATCGGGAGGGGGCGCGCGCTGGTGGGCGCCATGCTGTCGCTCAAGCCGATCATGACCGTCACGGACGGGATCGTCGACATCGTCGACCGCCCGCGGACGCGCTCCCGGGCGCGCCAGCGGCTGATCGAGCTGGTGACCGCGCGGCCGGTCGAGCGGATGGCGATCCTGCACACGCCGAACACGGAGGACGTGGAGCGATTCGCGGACGAACTCGCCGCGGCTGCCGGCATCGATCGGGCTGCCCTGCCCGCGCAGTTCATCGGCGCGTCGATCGGCCCGCACGTCGGCCCCGGCGCCTACGGGGTCGCGGTGCTCTGGCGTCACGAGTAGGGCGGGCCTCCGGTCGGACCTACCCCATCGAGGCGATCAGCCTGTGATCCGGGGAGGGCCCCCTTGGGGCCGTGTGGCCCTTCGTCATCCCGCCACCCGGCGTATAGTCGCCGCCGAGACGACCATGCGACCACGCACCGGCGCCCTTCGGGTTCTGTCCTGCCCGGGGGCGGGCCGGGCGAGTCCCAGTTCCGTCGCAGGGCGTCGGTCATGGAGGACGATCGCCAGATGGCGACAGAGCAGATCGGCAAGATCAATGCCTGGGCCGTGGCCCAGCAACAGTTCGATCTCGCCGCCGAGAAGCTGGGGCTCGACCCGGGCCTGCGGCAGGTACTCCGGGAACCCCGGCGCGAGCTCACGGTGCATTTCCCCGTCAAGATGGACGACGGGACCGTGCGCGTCTTCACCGGCTACCGCGTCCAGCACAACCTCGGCCGCGGACCCGCCAAGGGCGGCATCCGCTACCACCAGGACGTCTCGCTCGACGAGGTCAAGGCCCTCGCGATGTGGATGACCTGGAAGTGCGCCGTGGTGGGCATCCCGTACGGCGGCGGCAAGGGCGGCGTCATCGTCGACCCGAAGAAGCTCTCGCGGCGTGAGCTCGAGGGGCTGACCCGGCGGTTCGCCACCGAGATCAGCATCATCATCGGCCCCGAGCGCGACATCCCCGCGCCGGACGTGAACACCAACGCGCAGACCATGGCCTGGATCATGGACACGTACTCGATGCACGTCGGGTACACCGTGCCGGCCGTGGTCACGGGCAAGCCGATCAGCCTGGGCGGCTCCGAGGGCCGCAACGAGGCCACCGCGCGCGGCGCCGTCTACTGCGTCGCCGAGGCCGCCAAGCACCTCAAGCTCGACCTGCACGGGGCCACGGTGGTGGTCCAGGGCTTCGGCAACGCCGGCTCGATCGCCGCGCAGCTGATGGTCCAGGAAGGCTCGACCGTCATCGCGGTCTCCGACTCGCAGGGCGGCATCCACAACCCGAAGGGCCTGGATGTCGACCGCGTGATCGCCTGGAAGCAGGAACACGGCACGGTCGTCGGTTTCCCCGGCGCCGAGTCCGTCTCGAACGAGCAGATCCTGGAGATCCCCTGCGACGTCCTGATCCCGGCCGCGCTGGAGAACCAGATCACCGGCAAGAACGCCGAGCGCATCCACGCCAGGATCGTCGCCGAGGCGGCCAACGGCCCCACGACGCCCGAGGCGGATGCCACGCTCTACGAGCGCGGGATCTTCCTCATCCCGGACATCCTCTGCAACGCCGGCGGCGTGACCGTCAGCTACTTCGAGTGGGTCCAGGACCTCAACCGGGACCACTGGAGCGAGGCCCAGGTCAACGCGAAGCTCAAGGAGATCATGACCAAGGCCTTCGGCGAGACGCTCGCGCTCTCGTTGAAGCACGAGGTCAACATGCGGACCGGCGCGTACCTGCTCGCCGTGGACCGCGTGGCGAGTGCGACCGCCCTGCGCGGGCTGTACCCCTGATCGCAGGCGGCCGCTGACGGCCGCCTGACACTCGAGTTCCCGAACCGCCGCCGGCCAGCCCGGCGGCGGTTCCGCGTCCGGCGGCCGTTCCGCATCCGGTGACCGGTCCCCCGGTCAGGCGTCGGCCCCAGCCCCGCGGCCCCGGCCGATCCCCCGTCGGCGGCGGGTCGACGTCCGCCGGGCGGTGCCCCGGTGCTACCATCCCGCCACCATGCTGGACCACGAAGAGAAGTTCCTGTTCAAGGAGGAGATCCTCCAGCTCTCGAACGCGCTGTCCGAGCCCGGAGCGCTCGACAACGTGGAGGACCTCCTGACCGACGTGATCACCAGCCCGCGCTTCGACTCCGAGGTGTTCACGCTGGAGCGCTCGCTGCAGGTCATGCTCGGGCCGCGCGCCGGCACCACCCTGGTCGGGCTCCTGACGGTCGCGCCGGAGGTCTTCGACGAGGTCGCCGAGGTCCGGATCTCTCCCGAGGTCCAGGAGCGCCTGGTCGCGTGGCGCGCCCGCTTCGGCCTCGCCATCGACAACGCGCTCAACTTCCTGAACAACCCCGACGGGATCCAGGGGCACAACTTCAGCACCCAGATCGTCCACGTGGACGACCGGCGCGTGCTGCAGGGCCGGCTGACCCTGGTGCGGTACAACAACGAGCCGCAGTTCTTCGTCGCCGACGCGAGCGTGCTCTACGACCTGATCGCCGACGTGCTGGAGCGGCTGGGTCCGCACACGGAGGTCGACACCGTGGACCCGGACACGATCGTCCGCCTCAAGGACGCGGTGGCGCTGGTGGAGCGTCGGGCCGTCCCGCGCGACCGCGGCTGATCCCGTCCGTGCCGCGTCCCCCCGCCGAGGGCCTCGCCGACCGGCCCGTGCCGCGTCCTCCCGCGCCGGACCCGGCCGTCCGGCGCATCTACCTGGCCGCCACCGGCATGAACCGGGGCAAGACCACCACCTCGCTCGGGCTGCTCGCCGCCCTCATGGGGCGGGGGCTTGCCACCGGGTTCACCAAGCCGGTCGGGCAGCGCTACGCGATCGTCGACGACATCCCCGCGGACGAGGACGCGATCCTGGTCCGGGAGGTCTACGGTCTGCCGGACTCGCTCTCGGTGATGAGCCCGGTGCACATTCCCCGCGGCTTCACCCGTTCCTACATCCGGGGCGAAGTCGTGGAGGACCTGGGGGCGCGCATCCTCCGGGCGTTCGACGTCGTCTCCGGCGGGCGCGACATCGTGCTGATCGAGGGGACCGGCCATGCCGGTGTCGGGGCTGTCATCGGGCTCTCCAACGCCGAGGTCGCCCGGATGCTGCGCGCGCCGGCCGTGATCGTCAGCGAGGGCGGCGTGGGCCGGCCCATCGACGAGATCGTCCTGAACCGCGCGCTCTTCGCCCGCCACGGCGTGGAAGTGGTGGGCGCCATCGTGAACAAGGTGGACGTGGAGGCGCAGCCGACCCTCCCCGAGGTGCTGGAGGCCGGCCTGGCCCGCCACGGGATCCCTCTCCTCGGCGTGCTGCCCTTCCGGCCGCTGCTGTCGAACCCGACGCTCTCCATGCTGTGCCAGCAGCTCAACGGCGAGCTGCTCCACCCCGGGCCGGACCTCGATCGGCCCATCGAGCGGATCGACATCGGGGCGATGCAGGCGGGCCACCTGCTGGAGCGCCTGGCGCCCGGGAGCCTGCTGATCGTGCCGGGGGACCGGGAGGACCTGGTCCAGGCACTCGTGACCGTGACCCTCATGGGTCGGCCGGGGCGCGGGCGTGCGGCCACCCGTGCCGATGGTGCGGTCACTCGTGCCGGGGATGCGCCGGGTGGCGCATCCGTGCCTCCAGGGGATCCTGCCGGCTCCGCCGTCGGTGCGGCCGGGGCGCCGGACGTCGTGGGCCTGGTGCTGACGGGCGAGCACGCGCCGGCACCGCGGGTGGTGAGCGCCATCCGGTCGGCCGACCTCTTCGCCTTCCGGGTGGCCGAGGACACCTACCGGGTCGCCTCCGAGGTGCACGACCTCCTCGTGAAGACGCACCCGGAGGACATCGAGAAGATCGCGCTGATCCAGTCGCTCGTGGCATCGCACCTGGACGTCGAGCGCATCTTCGACCTGGCCGTCCCGCTGGCATAGCCTGCCGGGTCGCCGCCCGGGCGAGGGGCGTGCCAGCGGCCGGCGCGTTCTCCCTCAGCCGGCGCGTTCTCCTCGGCCGGCGGGCGTTCCCCGGCCGGCGCGTTCTCCTCGGCCGGCGGGCGTTCCCCGGCCGGCGCGTTCTCCTCGGCCGGCGGGCGTTCCCCGGCCGGCGCGTTCTCCTCGGCCGGCCGCCTCAGGCGAGCGGCCAGCAGTCGATGAGCCGGGCCGACGGGAAGCGGACCGCCAGGCTGAGAAGCGCCGGGCCGGACACCACGTCGAGTTCCTCCAGCGTGAGGCCGTCCGCCACGCTGACATAGTCCGGACGCGCCAGCGGCTCGGCGGCGAGCACCGCCTGCATGCGTGCCCGGAGCCGGGCCGCGTCCCGCTCGCCGCGGGCATGGTCCCCGGCGGCGGCCTGGAGCGCCCGGTGCAGCACCGGCGCCGCGCGGCGTTCGTCCTCGCCCAGGTACGCGTTCCGTGACGAGAGGGCGAGCCCGTCCGCATCGCGCACGGTGGGCACGACCACCAGGTCGACCGGCAGGCCCAGGTCACGCACGACGCGGTCGACCACCACCGCCTGCTGCCCGTCCTTCTGGCCGAAGTACGCGCGGTCGGGCCGGACCAGCCCGAACAGGATCGTGACCACCGTGGCCACCCCGCGGAAGTGCCCGGGGCGGGCCGCGCCCTCCAGCACCGTGCCGAGCGGGCCGGGGTCCACCGACGTCGAGAACCCCGCCGGGTAGATCGTTGCCGCGTCGGGCGCGAAGACGACGTCCACCCCGCTCGCCTCGCAGACGCGGAGGTCGGCATCGAGGGCCCGCGGATAGCGTTCGTAGTCCTCGCCGGGGCCGAACTGGGTGGGGTTGACGAAGATGCTGACCACGACCGACGCACACTCGCGGCGGGCGCGCTCGATCAGGGCCCGGTGTCCGGCGTGCAGGGCACCCATCGTGGGAACGAGCCCGACCGGGCCGGGCAGCGCGGCGCGGACGGCGGCCAGCGCCGGGCGGTCGCGGACCAGTCGGGGGGCGCGGTCGACCTCCGGCGCTCCGGGGGCCACCGTCCTACAGGTCCCGGTCCAGCGGGATCGGGAAGGGCACCGCGTCCGCGCGATCCATCTCGCCGCGCCCGAGCGCCTCGTCCAGCACAGCCTGGTCCATGGCGCTCGACTCCGCGGAGCCAGGGAAGGTCCCCGCGTTCACGTCGGACGCGTAGGCACGCGCCGCGTCGAGGATGGTCTCCCGCAGGTGCGCGTACGGCCGCGCGTGGCGCGGGATGAACGAGCCCAGGCCCAGCAGGTCCGTCACCACCTGCACCTGGCCGCTGCAGCCGGGCCCCGCGCCGATCCCGATGGTCGGGATGTGCAGGCGCTCGGTGATCGCCGCCGCCAGCTGGGCGGGCACCAGCTCCAGGACGACGGCGAAGGCGCCGGCGTCCTGCACGGCGATGGCATCCGACAGGAGCCGCTGGGCGGCATCCCGGGTCCGGCCCTGCACGCGCACCTTGCCGCCCATCCCGTGCCTGGCCTGCGGCGTCCATCCGATGTGTCCCATGACCGGGATCCCGGCGCGGACGATCGCCTCGAGGCTGCGTGCCGAGCGGACCCCGCCCTCGGCCTTGACCGCCTGCGCGCCGCCCTCGCGCAGGAACCGACCGGCGTTCTCGCGCGCCTGCTCGGGCGTCTCGTAGGAGAGGAACGGCATGTCCGCCACCACCATGGCGCGCTCCGAGCCCCGCACCACCGCCTTGGTGTGGTGGAGCATCTCCTCCATGGAGACGCGCACGGTGGACTCGTAGCCGAGCATCACCTCCGCCAGCGAGTCGCCCACCAGCAGGATGGGGATGCCGGCCTCGTCGAGGATGCGGGCCGTCGGGTAGTCGTACGCGGTGAGCATCGGGATCCGCTGGCCGTCGGCGTACAGCTTCGCGATGTCCTGGATGGTCAGCCGACTGCTGTTGGTCGTAGCGCTCATTCCGGCACCTCCCCGGGGGACCTGGCGGCTGCCGTGCCCGTTCGATCGACCGATTCTCCCGCACCCTGCGCTTCCCGTCCGGCGGGGCTCTCGCGTGCGGAGAGGATCGCCGCGACCCGGTCGAGAAGCCGGTCGGCGACCTCCCGCTTCGACATGAGCGGCCAGGGTTCCGGCGCGTTCCCCGGGACGACCAGGGTGACGCGGTTGGTGTCGACGCCGAAACCTGCGCCCGGCTCCAGGACGTCGTTGGCCACCAGCAGGTCCACACCCTTGCGACGCGCCTTCTCGGCAGCCCGGTCGAGCGAGCCGGTCTCGGCCGCGAACCCGACCAGCACCGGGCGCGGGGCGAGCCGTCCGGCCGTCTGCGCCGCCTCGGCCAGGATGTCCTCCGTCGGCTCGAGCTCGAGGGTGGGTGCCTGGTCCCGGGTCAGCTTGGCGGCCGCCCGCCGCCGCGGCCGGAAATCGGCCACGGCGGCCGCCATGGCGAGCACGTCGGTCTCCGGGAGGACGTCCAGCACAGCCGTCCGCATCTCGGCGGTGGTCGCCGCGTGGATGATGGTCGCGGCTCCGGGGAGCGGCACCGCGGTCTGCCCGACGATGAGGGTGACGCGGGCGCCGCGTGCCAGCGCCGCCTCGGCGATGGCGACCCCCATCCTGCCGGAGGACCGGTTGCCGATGAAGCGGACCGGGTCGATCGGCTCGGCCGTGCCACCGGCCGTCACGACGACGTGGCGCCCGGCGAGGTCCACGGCGCCTGCGCGCGCCCGGGGCATGCCGCCGGGCGGCGAGGCCGCGCCCGCCAGCCCGGGCTCGCCACCTGCGCGCGCCGCCAGCGCGGCCACGACCGCGTCGACGATCCGCTCCGGCTCCGCCAGCCGGCCCTGCCCGACCAGCCCGGAGGCGAGCGCCCCGGTCGCCGGCTCGACCACGGTGTAGCCGAAGGCGTGCAGCCGTTCGACGTTGGCCCGGGTGGCCGGGTGCGCGTACATCCCCGCGTCCATCGCCGGCGCGACCACCACCGGCGCGGCGGTGGCCAGGCAGGTCGCGGTGATCACGTCGCCGGAGAGGCCGGTCGCCATCGCCGCCAGCCAGTGCGCCGTGGCGGGGGCGACCACGATCGCGTCGGCGGAGCGCGCGGCCACCACGTGCCCGATCCGCTCGTCGGGGAGGAGCTCGAGCGGGTCCTGCAGCACGGGCTGGCCGCTGAGGGTCTCGAACGTGAGCGGGCCCACGAACGCGGCGGCGGAGCGCGTCATCAGGACCTGGACCCGCGCGCCCTCGGCGGAGAGGCGGCGCAGCAGCTCGACGGCCTTGTACGCGGCGATCGAACCGGTGACGCCCAGCACGATCGACCGCCCCGCCAGGCGTCCCGCGGCAGCTTCGCTCATCGGCCCGTGCCTCCCGCGGCGGCCCTCGCGCCCCGGGCGGTGACCGTGGTGTGCCGTGCGGTGGCCGTCGGGCTCGGCGTCGCGCTGCTCCACGCCGATGGTGCCGCCTCCGCCGCCAGGATCGCGAGGCCGCTCAGGGTCAGGTCGGGGTCGATCGCGTCCACCCCGGGAAGCTCGTCGATCCAGGGGAGCTGGCTGACGCCGCCGGTCAGGACGACCGCCACCCGCGAACCGGGTGCGTCCGCGAGCAGCTCGGCCCGGATCCGGTCCAGGAGCTCCCGGGCCAGCCCGATCGTCCCGTACACCGCGCCGCTCCGTATGGCGCTCACGGTGTCCCGGCCGATCGCATGCTCCGGCCGCAGCGGCTCCACCCTCGGCAGCCGTGCCGTCCGGGCCGACAGCGCCTCCAGGCCCAGCTCGATCCCGGGCGCGATGGCGCCACCGATGAACGCGCCGTCGCGGGCCACCACGTCCACGGTGGTGGCCGTGCCGAAGTCGAGGACCATGGCGGGCGTCCCGTAGCGACGTCCGGCGGCAAGGGCGTTCACCAGCCGGTCGGCACCCACCTCTGACGGCTGATCCACGCGGACCGGGATCGGGACGTTGTCGGCCGTGGCCTCGAGCAGCGGAAGGCCGCGACGGGCCACCGCGGACGCGATGGCGCGGCCGACCTGCGGGACCACGCTCGCCAGCACCACGCGATCCACGTCCTCGAGGCGCAGCCCGTCGAGATCCAGCAGCTCGCGCAGCAGCAGCTCCGCCTCGTCCACGGTGGCGCGCGGTGGGGTCACGGCGCGCCGCGTGCCTGCCACGCGGCCGTCCTCCACGAGCCCCAGCGTGATGTTCGAGTTGCCGACGTCGATCGCGAGCAGCATCCCGGCGATGATACGCCCGGGGTTCCCGCGCCCCGCCGGGCCTTGCTACCATCCGGGGGTCCCCGGCGCACGGGGCCCACGCTGGAGGAGCATGTGGCCGCCCTTCCGCCCGCCAAGTTCTTCGTCAACCACGGGGTGATCGCCAGCCCCACCGACCTCTACCACCTCCTCCGTCCCCTCCTCAAGCAGACCGTGGCCTACGCGTACCTCCGCGGCCGCGAGGTGATCGCGCACGGCGTCGGCCCGGTCGAGCGCATCGTCATCGACCGCCCCGACGTCTCCACCTACTTCACGCCCCTGTCGGTCTGCGTGAACGTCGACTCCTTCGAATACCTGGAGTTCGACACGCGGCCGGACGGCGTGGTCACGTTCGCGCTGGTCCAGGGCGACGAGCGCGTGGTCATCACGTACCAGGCGGATGGGAGCGAGCCCGAGGACGGGTTGGCCGGGCAGGCCACCCTGGACCTGGTGCGCGACGACTACGTGCAGATGGAGCTTGGCGGGCTCGGGGCGCCGGGAGGGCTGGGAACGCAGGGCGCGCCGGGGGACGCGGGGCCGGACGTCGGGGGCTGAGCCGGACGCCGGCGACCGGGCCGTCCGCGCCCGGGGAGCCGGCCGATCAGGCCCGCCACCGGGGAGCGACCCGTCGGCCCCGTCGGCCGTGTACCATCCCCGCGATGTTCGAGCGAACCGCGCTGCCGGGCGGGCCGCGGGTGGTCACCGTGCGCCTTCCCGCGGCCCGGTCCTTCTCCGCCGTTGCCTACGTCCGCGCCGGTTCCCGCATGGAGAGCCGCGCCGAATCGGGCATGGCGCACTTCATGGAGCACCTCACCTTCAAGGGCACCGCCTCGTGGCCCTCCACGCGGGCGGTCTCCGAGGCGATCGAGGGGAGCGGCGGCACCAGCAACGCGGCCACCGACCGCGAGTCCACGAGCTACTGGGCGCGCGTCCCCTCCCGTGACGCCGTGCTGGCCATGCGGATGCTGGGCGAGCTCGTCACGCGCCCGCTGCTGCGCGAGGACGACGTCGCGCACGAGCGCACGGTGGTGATCGAGGAGATCCGCTCGTACCGCGACGATTCCGGCGAGTTCGTCTTCAACCTGCTCGACCAGGCCGTCTTCGGCGACACCCCGCTGGGCTGGGAGATCGCCGGCGACGAGGAGAGCGTCGCGGGTCTCACGGCGTCGTCGCTGCGCGGGTTCTGGGAGCACTGGTACCGGCCCTCGAACGTGGTCGTGGCGGCCGCCGGGGACCTGGAGCACGAGGCGATCTGCGCCATGGTGGAGGAGGGGTTCGGGTCGGACGGCGTGAGTGCCCCGACCGCGCCCTCGGCCACGATGAGCGCTCCGGAGACGGTCGGGATCCCGGATGCTGCGGCCGCGCCGGGGTCGCCGGAGGAGGGCCGACCCTCCTGGACGCCGGGCGACGGGCGCTTCCAGCCGGCACCGCCGCTGCCGTCGGCCGAGCGGTTCCGCATCGTGAACCGGCCGGGCTCGCAGGCGCACCTGGCCCTCGCGGTCCCCGCCCTCCGCCGCGACGACCCCGACCAGTGGACGCTCGAGCTGCTGGACACGGTGCTCGGGGAGGGGATGAGCAGCCGGCTCTTCCTGCACCTTCGCGAGGAGGCCGGGCTCGCGTACGACGTGCACTCCTTCATCAGCGATTTCGCCGACTGCGGGATGCTCGGGATCTATGCCGGCGTGGATCCGCACATGCTCACGCGCGCGCTGGAGGCGATCCTGGGCGAGCTCGCGGAGTTGCGCGACCACCGGATCCCGGACGACGAGCTGGGCCGCGCGAAGGCGTACGCGTGCGGCCGGCTCGAGCTCCGGCTGGAGGAGGGGCGGAACCTCGCGTCATGGCTGGGAGCACAGGAGGCGCTCCACGAGCGGACGCTGACGCCCGAGGAGGCGATCGAGGCGATCCAGGCGGTGGACGGCGAGGCGATCCGCTCGCTGGCCGGGCGGCTCTTCCGGGACGAGGCGCTCTCGCTGGCGGTGATCGCGCCGGGCCGGCGCGGTGCCGGCCTCGAACGCAGGATGCGGCTGCCGTGAACGACGACGGACGCGAGTCGATCCCCGGCCAGGTCGACCCGATGCTCGACCTCGACCTGGCGGACGTCGACGAGGCGCCGGTGGGTCACGAGTCCCCCGCGCCCCTGGACGGCGACGAGCACGTGACGCCCCGTCACGGCGACGAGTCGTCCGCCGAGTCCGCGTCTGCCGCGGCAGAGCCCGCCGACTCCGCGACCGCCGAGTCCGCGTCTGCCGTGGCAGCGCCCGCCGACTCCGCGACCGCCGAGCCCTCCGTCCCTGGGCCCGGGGAGGGCGAGCCAGCCGTCGCCGGGCCCGGGAAGGGAGCCGGAGGCGGACCGGTGGCCCCTGTCGCGGTGGGCCCGGGGCGCACCGGGACGAGGGGGCGCGGCGGCGGACGGCGGGCAACCGGCACGGCCCGTGCGGACGAGGGACCCGCGGCGCCTCCGGAGCACCCCCGACCGGCCGGGAGCGCCGTCGCCGAGGCGCGCATCGCGCAGCTCCACCTCCGGGTCGGGATGCTGGGACTGGCGCGCGCGGAGCTCGAGACCCTCGCCGCGCGCGGCTCGCTGGACGTGCCGGCCCTCGCCGACCTGGCCGAGGTGCGGTGGCGGACCGGCGACCTGGTCGGTGCCGGCGAGGCAGCCGACGCGCACCTGCAGGCCGGCGGCGAGGAGCTGGTTGCCCTGTGCGTCGCGGCCGAGGCGGCCGCGACGGCGGGTCGTGCAGCCGATGCCCGCGAGCTCGCGGTCCGTGCCCTCTCGCGCGGGCGTGATCGCCTGGACGATGTCTTCGCCGGCCAGCCGAGGAGCGCGATCTGGCCCCCCGACGCGGCCCGCGAGGGGTTGTCCGCCCGGCCCGGTACCGGCGCGCCGGATGCCATCGCACCCGCCGGCGCGCCGTCGGTGGGACCGGGCGCGGCGCCCTCTGCCGAGCTGGACGATGTGCAGTCACGGATCGCGCGGGGCGACGTGGAGGGAACCGCGACCCGCCTGGCCCTGATCCTGCGCGACCGGCCCGTCCTGGCCCCCGCCGTGCTCGCGGTCGCGGACGAGGCGCTGCGCGTGGCGGGCCCGGGTCCCGAGGCCGCGGCGCTGCACGTGGCGCGTGGCGATGCATACCGCCTGATGGGCCGCGAGACGCTCGCGTCCGAGGCGTTCCGACAAGCCAGCAGGGCGCTTCGCGGCGCCCGAGCACCCAGGGAGACAACGTGATCGAACGCACCCTCGTCCTGGTCAAGCCCGACGGCGTCCAGCGGCTCCTCGTGGGTCGCATCCTCGCCCGGTACGAGGAACGTGGGCTCAAGCTGGTCGGGCTCAAGCTGGTGCAGGTGGACCGCGAGTTCGCGGAACGCCACTATGCCGTCCACCGTGGCAAGCCGTTCTTCGAGGGACTCGTGGCGTTCATCACCTCCGGGCCGCTCGTCGCGGTGGCTCTCGAGGGCCCCGACGCGGTCGCGATCGTCCGCACCATGAACGGCGCCACGCGCCCCGCCCAGGCCGACCCGGGGACCATCCGGGGCGATCTCGCGGTGGAGACGGCGCAGAACCTGGTGCACGCCTCCGACAGCCCCGAGACGGCGGAGGCCGAGCTGGCGCTCTGGTTCCGCCCGGAGGAGCTCGTCCGGTACGGGCGGGAGATCGACCGGTGGGTCCTCGCCCCCGAGGGGGCGTGACCGTCAGTCCATCGAGCCCAGGGCCCCGCCCGAGCCGACGGACACAGCGACCGCGAGCAGCCCCGCGATCAGCGCCACGACCACGGTGATCGTGGGCCAGTTGGTCGCCAGCAGCTGGGCGCCACGGCCCGTGCCCAGGGCCTCGACGCCCGCGCGCACGCCCCTGGCACCGCGACCGCGCACCGGTTCCGCGCCCGCGGGCTGCCCGGCGCGCGTGACCGGTTCCGGGGCGCCCCCGGGTCGCCGGCGGGCTGCGCCGGCCAGGCCCAACCCGGCCGGCCACGCGATCGTGCGCTCGCCCACGACCTCCGATGGTGCGCGCAGCCCGACCCAGGCGAGCCGCAGGAAGGGGAGCAGGCCCAGCCACGCCGCACCGAGCATGAGCGTGCCGGCCGGCCCGCCCACCGCCTGCGGCAGGGAGGTTCGCAGCTCGAAGATGCCCCAGCCCGGCAGGCCGAACGTGGCCAGCGCCACGGCCAGCAGCCCGGCCGCGAGCAGCGGAGCGCGCCGCGCCCACCCGTCGAGTTCGTCGACCCGCGACGTGCCCCACGCGGCCCCCGCGGCCACCATCCAGGTCGCGAGGCCCGTCCTGGCCACCGCGTTGACGGGCAGCCAGTAGCTCGCCGTCGACCCGGCCGAGGGATCCGACGAGGCGAACGCGAGGAGGGCCAGCCCCGCGTCGGAGACGAGCGCGTAGGCGAGCACATGCCGCAGGTCGTCGTGCAGCGCCGCCACGACCGCGCCACCCGCCAGCGTGAGGAACGCCACCACGGCGACGAGATCGCGGGCATCCGCCACGAGGGGCGCGCCCGTCGAGCCACCGTATGCCATCACGGGCGCCAGCACGCGCTGCTCCCATGCCACGGCGGCCATCGCGAACGCCGCGGGCAGCCACGCGGCGCGCGCGGCGGCCAGGGCCGTCGGGCCGGCCACGGTCCCGCGCGCCGTGATCGCGTGGAACGGGATCGCGCCCAGGAAGAGGGCGACGGATCCGGCCACCAGGAGCAACGCGGCCGCCACCGCACCGGGGTCGGCGGCCACCGGCCCGGCGGGACCCAGGAGCCACGCCATGCCGACGATGGCGATCCCGCCGGCCACGGCCGCCGTGCGCAGGACGCGACTCGCGGTCCGGACCGCCGCGCTCTCCGTGCCGGCGTCGGCGGCGGGGACGACGGCAGGCGCCAGCAGCACGGCCGCGGCCACCACGATCGCGACGCCGATCGGCGGCCCGGCCGTTCCCGCCGACTGCACCACCGCGGTCGCCGGCGGCGGTTCCATCAGGGCGCCGTTCAGCGCGGCCAGGGCGGCCGTCACCGCGGCGAGCGCCAGGACGAGCGAGGCAGGGACTGCCGGCGCATCGGCACGGACGGCCGAGGCCGCCACCAGCACGAGCAGGAGCGACGCCGCCGCGTCCGCGGTGATCGACGCTCCGTGCCCGCCGAGGGCGAAGGTGGCGCCACCGGCGACGACGGTCGTCAGCGGCGGCACCAGCAGCGCGATCGGGACGCAGGCCGCCAGCGCGACGCCCGCCACGATGCGCGCGGCAGTGCCCCGCAGCATGGCGGCGACCAGCCCGGCCACCAGCGCGATCGCGACGACGATCGCGGCGCTCACCGCTGCTCCGCCGGGGCGAGATCGCTGCCGGGGTCCGCCGGGTCCTGCCGTGGATCTCCGTCCCGCCGCGCTCCGGGTTCCTGCCTCGGGCGGGGCTTCCGCCGGGGGACCGCGTCGCGGGTCCGACCGGTCTCGCGGGGCGAGTCTTCGTCAGGGTGCGGATCGGCCCGCCCTTCCGGGTCGGCGTCCCGCGGCGCGTCGCTCCCACCGGGGCCCGGCGTCCGGGGGTCGGGCCACGCGGCGGGCCCGCCGGACGCCCGCGCGCGCGTGTCCATGACGATGATCTCGCGCGAGCCCTCGGCCGCGGCGGCCACCGCCAGTCCGAGGGCCACGATCTCGAGCTGGCTCGGAGTGCCCGCCAGGGCGGCCGCGACGAGCCCGGCGGAATCGAGGACCAGGACCGCCCCGATCGCGGTCCTGAGCGCGTCCCGGCTGAACGCGATCAGCGGGACCGCGGCGATCGCGACCGCGACGCCCGCGGCCATCGCGCTGGACGGACCGCGCCCGGGGCCGACAACGATCGCCACCGCCCAGCCGAGCACGAGGCCGAGGGCGACGAACGCCCCCTCGGGCCAGCCCCCGAGCGGCAGCGGCGGCAGCAGGTCCGGCGTGCCGCGCACCGCGAGGAGGAGCAGGAAGGCGGCGAGGAGCGCGGTCACCATCCAGAAGGCCAGCGGGAGCACGGGCGGGAGCGAGGGGAGCGCCAGCGGGGACAGCACGAGCACGGCGCCCATCCCGAGCACGGCCATGCGGACCGAACGCGCCTGCAGCAGCGCGGCGGCTGCCGCTGCCGTGGTCAGCGCGCCGGCCGCGGCCAGGGCGGGCTCCACGCCGGCCTCCCGGTCAGGCCGCGCGCGCGAAGTCGGCCGCGCCCGAGGGGGGCACCGATGGCAGCACGATCGGGCTCAGGTCCGGGTAGGTGGGCGTGGCGATCACCTCGAAGGTGTTGAGCGGCCAGTACCGCAGCCACGCGCGGCCGATCACGTTGGCGATCGGGACCGGGCCGAACACGCGCGAATCGCTCGAGTTCTCCCGGTGGTCGCCCATCACGAAGAGCGATCCGGCCGGCACCACCCAGTGACTCTGGCCGTTCAGCGGCTCGGTCACCTGGCCGGGGTAGACGTACGGCTCGCTGATCTCCTGGCCGTTGATGAAGACGTGGCCGTTCCGGAGATCCACCACGTCGCCCGGCAGCCCGATGACCCGCTTGATGTACGGGGTGGAGCCGGGCTCCTGGCCGGGGGGCGTGAAGACCACGATGTCGCCCCGCTTGTACGTGTCGAAGCGCGGCGTGAGCTTGTCCACGAGGACGTACTGGTTGGGCAGGAGCGTGTTCTCCATGCTCTGCTGCTCGACCTGGTACGGCTGCGCGACGAAGTTCTGGATGACCAGGAAGATGATGAGGGTAAGGACGAGGGTCTCGACCGCCTCGAGGAGGCAGCCGCGCGCGCGCTGAGTCACGCGGGACGGTCGGCTCGGATCACAAGCGGGGAGTATAGGGCCAAGCGACCGCGGGGCGGGCAATGGGGGAGTGGTAACGTCAGCGACCGTGTCACGTCGTACCGTCGAGCTCGTCGGGCGCATCGTCGCGGTCGTCGCGCTGCTGCTGATCCTGGCGAACGCCACCCTGGTGGACCGCGTCCCCCCGGCAGTCCAGGGGATCTCGCTCAGCCGCACCGGCGGCGACGCGCACGTGGGTCTGACGCACGCCACCGTGGACGTGCAGTTCACCAAGGCGGTCGACCAGGCGTCCGCGCAGCTCCACTTCCGCATCGTCCCGAACGTCGCCGGGACGTTCTCGTGGGACGGGGGGCGCACCATGATCTTCACCCCGGCCCAGAAGCTGCCGGTCGCGACGCAGTTCGTGGTCACCGTCTCGCCCGGGTATCACGACGTGGACGGCAACGTTGCCACCCAGGGCCCCACCAGCTTCACCTTCCAGACGGTCAGCCTGCCCATGCTGGTGTCCAGCAGCCCGGCCGCCGGCGCCACCGACGTCCCGGTCGGCGCGACCATCACGCTGACCTTCGATCGCCTGATGGACGTCGGCGCCACGCAGGCCGCCATCGGGATCGTGCCGACCGTCCCGTTCCGGGCCGCGTGGAGCGGGTCGAGCGTGACGCTCACGCCGCTCTCCCCGCTCTCGTTCGGTACCACGTACGCGGTCACCGTCTCCGACCAGGCGGCCGACACGGACGGCAACTCCCCCGCTGCCCCGATCGTGGTCCAGTTCTCCACCGTCAGCGCCGGGCTGGGGCTGGTCAGGGTGGTCCCTGCCGACGGTTCCGCCGGAGCGCCGGTCTACGGCGCCATCGCCATGCTCTTCGACGGTCCCGTGGATCCCACCAGCGTGGACGGACTCGTCCAGATCACGCCCCCGACACCGGGCCAGCTCCGGGTGGAGGCGCTGCCGGACGACGTCCCCGGTGCCACCCCGGTCCCGAGCGTCCTGGTCTTCCAGCCGTCGCAGCCGCTGGCGCCCCACACCACGTACACCGTGGAGCTCGCCGACGGCGTCCGGCGTGCCGACGACCCGCGCGAGGTCGCGGCCGGGCGCACCTGGTCGTTCACCACCGGCGCACCGACCGACACGCTGCAGAACCAGGTCGTCTTCCTCTCGGCGCGTTCCGGGGTGCAGAACCTGTGGGCCATGAACCCCGACGGCACCAACCCGCGGCAGCTGACGGACGAGCTGGTCCCGGTCACCGCGTACGACGTCACGGCCGACGGGCGACGGGTCGTGTACGCGGCCGGCGGGGTGGTGTCCACCTTCCGCATGGGTGACGCGACCCCGACCGTGCTCACGCCGGCCGGCGCGTTCGACTACGCCCCCCGGCTGGTCCCCGACGGCTCCGCGGTCCTGGTCGGGCGGCGCGACCGGGCGACCGGCGGGGACGAGGGGGTCTGGCTGCTGCCGATCGACTCGAGCGCGCAGCCGCGGCAGATCCTGGCGACCGGCGCCCCGCCGACGGGCTCCGCGGCGAGTGGCACCGGGAACGGGGACTCGCTGACGCCCGGGCCCTGGACGTCGGTCGACGCAGTGTCGACGGACGGCAGCACGGCGCTGGTGCGCACCGGTGGGGGCTCGATCGTGGAGGTCGACCTGGCGACGGGTGCGGCCTCGGCGACCGGGCTGCACGACCCGGTGGGGCCCATCCAGTGGTCCGATCGCGAGCAGGGCTTCGTGGTGGAGGCCCAGGATGGGCTGCACACCACGCCCGCCGCATGGGTCGTGCCGATCGGGGCGCCGCCCAGGCAGCTCTCCGGGGGAGGGGCATGGCTCGCCGCCTCCTCGCAGGGCGCGCTGCTCTGGCTCTCGGGGACGGACCCCCAGCACGTGACGGTCCAGTCGGGCTCGGGCGCTCCGCTCGCGCTCACGACGTCGGCGATCCTC
>JAJYDP010000546.1 GCA_021777365.1 Chloroflexota bacterium
GTTGGAGATTCCCCGATTCGACATCGATCCGACACCTCATGCTCCACCGGCGTGTCGCCGAAGCCGGCGATGGGCCAATCGGGGGACTAGCCCTGACCGCCCGTCCAGTAGTACGTGCCGTTGGGGCTGAAGTTCATTCTCGCCCAGAAGTACGTCTGGCCGACGGGAATGACGGGCGTGATGTACCAGTTGTCCCCTGCCTGGGTGTGGTTCGTATTGTTGTCCACCATGTCACACCAAGTGATGGTGGCAGTGTAGAACGCGGGTGGATGAACGCGGCATGCCTGCTTCAGGCCGTCACGCCAGCTCGTGGACCCATTCCAGCACATATACACATCGATGTCGTCGACCATCGTTGTGATGCCCATCCACCCGAAGTCGAGCGTTCCGTAGACCCACTGACACTGGGTTGTCAGGGCGACGACGGATGGCGAAGCCGTCGCACTCGATGGAGCTGGACGGGTCGGGGCACCGGTCGCACCGGGCGTCGTGGTGATCGTAACCGTGCACCCGGCAGGGAGCCCGAGAGCTGAACACATAGAGGCGTCCAGTGGGATGATGTCGGTCGTTGTGCCAGCAGCGGCTGAATGGGCTTGGCCGTGGAACGCGCCGTTGGACGTCAGCTCTGCAGCTGCAGCCACCGGGGCGCTCGGCAGGATGAGAGCTCCGCCCAGGGTCAACATCATTGCTGCGCGCAGTAGTCTTTGTTGCATCTTGCACCTCGCAGGCTGAATGTGGCGGGACCGATCTGCGCAATCCACGTGTCCTCGCACTTCGGATGGCAGTCTCCACTTGAGGCGAACTTGGCGGGCGATTGCTGCGGCGGTTCACCTCCATCTCAACGACACCGTTTCATGGACGCCCATTCACTGTCCGCGCGCCAGGCCGTCTCGTCCAGCGATGAGAACCTGCGTCCGAGTACCGGGATTCCCCGCCTTGCCCGGACAGACAGATCGTGTCACGCTCGGGCTCAGTGCCGGTCGATCGCCTCCAGGAGCGAGCGCCGGTCGCGTTCGCTCGGCTCCTGGAGCGCGCTGTCGACAGCCAGGCACTCCGCGCAGGAGGGCCGGCAGCGTCGAGATTTCACGGACACCGCCTGGTCGCCACCAAGAGCGGGCTCGCGCCACTCTGCACGCCGTCGAGGCGGGCGAGCAGGACTCGCAGCGCTCGGCGGCTGACGCCGTTAGCCGGATCACCGCCGAGTTTGCGGGCGCCGGATCGAAGATGTCGTCGACGACGAGCTGGCTGCGACAGATGCGGGCGACGACCCGCGCGACCGGGGTGCGACTTGCGGATCCGGCGCCCAGCGCGCCTGGGTGAGCGCCGGCGGCCGCGCTCGAGCCTGGTGAGCTACGCCGTCGGCGCCATGTCCGACCCTCACCCCGGCTCAATCCACCCCTGACGCACGGCCAGCAGCGAGAGTTCAGTCCGCGTCGCGACCCCGTAGCGCCCGAACAGCCGCCGCAGATGGCTTTCGACCGACTTCTCGGTGAGACCCAGCCGGGCCCCGATCTCGCCGTTCGAGTTGCCCGCGGCAAGGAGCCTGATGACCTGGAGATCTCGCTCCGAGGGCGGACGCGGCGCCTGCCTCGCGTCGTCGAGGGCCGCCGCGCTGAAGGTCGTGCCACCGGCGGCCACGCTCCGGATCGCGGCGACGATGTCAGCGAGCGGCGCGGTCTTGGCCAAGAAGCCGCGTGCGCCGAGCTCGAGGGCGCGGGCGTGGAACCCGGGGTAGTCGTAGGAGCTGAACAGGATGACGGCGGGTCCGTCCGGCTCTGCTAGCCGGCGGAGCAGGTCGAACCCGGCCGGTTCTCCGCCCAGCTGGATGTCAACGAGGGCGACATCGGGCCGCTGGCGGAAGCACAGCTCGACTGCCTCGGGTAGCGATCCCGCAGTCCCCAGCACGCGCAGCCCGGGCTCCGCCGCCAGGAGCGCCGCGAGGCCGGCAGCCGTGGCCGGGTGGTCGTCGACGATCGCGACAGCGATCACTGCGGCCATCGGATCGCCACCAGGGTGCCGCCTCCCGGGCGTGAGCCGATCGAGAGGGTCGCGCCGATCGCGGCCGCCCGCTGGCGCATGTCGGCCAACCCCAGATGGCCCTCCCGGAGGGCGCGATCCTCCGCACCGGCGGGCATGCCCACCCCGTCGTCGCCGAGCTCAAGTGCCACATGGGCAGCGTCCACGTCGATGCGCACGCGCATCAGGCGCGGCCGGGCATGCAGGAGCGCGTTGTCGAGCGCCTGCTGGGCGATGCGGTAGACCGCCAGCTCCACCTCGCGCGGCGGGCGCGTCTCCGGATCGTCGTGCGTGGCGCCTGCCACCTCGAGCTCGACCGGCACGCCGGTGCGCTCCTCGACCCGTTCGGCCAGCCACTCGAGGGCGCGCACCAGTCCCAGCTCCTCGAGCACGGCCAGGCGGCGCTCGCTCATCAGGTCGCGAAGCTCGACGGCGATGCCTCGCAGGCGCCGGGCGGCATCCTGCCGCGTCGCGCCCGCGTCGATATCGCGGATGACGGCCGAGAGGTCGGGCAGAACATCGGCGTGCAGCTCGTCGGCGAGCCGCCGGCGTTCCCGCTCGATAGCCCGGAGTCGTGTCCTGGCGCGTCCCGGCACGAGCTCGTCTGCGAGCGCACCCGCGATCGTGCCGGCGGACAGGTCGGTCGACGTCAGGCGGGCGCGCGCTCGGTGCCACGCGCGCGTCACCATGCCGGCCAGGCCCAGGCAGGCGAGCGCGGCGGTGGCCAGGACGGACAGCTGCGGCAGGAGGCGCCAGTCGGCAAGGCGCGTCAGGTACGCGGTTCCCCAGACGACGAGCATCGCCGCGACGACGCCGGCCGCCAGGATCGCGGCACGAGGATGGATCCGCCGGCGCCGGTCGGACGCGTACAGGGCTCCGGCAACCGGGCCTGCCAGGAACAGCGCCAGGTCGATCGGTGGGTCGAAGAGCAGCGTGACGTTGAGGGTGGTCACGGCGAGCGAGCCGAGGGCCAGGAGCCAGGCCACGTTCGGCAGGCGGAGAGCCCCCAGCACGGCCAGGACGAGGGCGATGCCGGTCAGGATCGCAGGGTCCGCGGGCGGAGTCAGCTGCGTCCGGGAGAGGCCGATCCTGAGCGTGCCGTTCGTCACCAGCAGGCTGTCCCAACTGAGCGCGGGATCCGCTCCCGCTGGCCCGACGCCGATCACCTCCATGCCCGGGTGCACGCCGGCGTTCCAGACCGGCCCGCCGATCGGTACGGAGGCCACGACCCAGGTGTCGGGAGCCGGGTGCGCCACGGTCAGGTCGTTGGGCGGAGGACCTACCGCGACCACCCAGGCGAAGACCGCAAGCGCAGCGAGCGCCAGCGCCAGTCCGGCACCGAGCACGAGGTCGAACCTTCGGCGCGGGCGGGCGTGCCTGGGAGATCGCATCTCGGTCACGGCAGAGCCCCCGGTTCGCGCGGATCACGCGCCTCCGATGATAGTCCGGCGGGCCCAGCACCCGTGCCGTTCGCCGCGCCCACCGCTACGCCTCATGATCCCCCGCCCTGACACTGCGTGATTCCCCGCCATCGGGCTGCGGGGCTCCATCGCTTGGCAGACCCCACCACCGGAGTGAGCATGGGCGTGCGTCTCGAAGCCCTGTAGGGAGGTGGTCGGGATGCACGATTCGAACAGGTGGCCGGCCGGTCACCTGCTGGCGCCCCTCGTGGCCGCGCTCTTCCTGGCGCTGTCGTTGCTGCCGGCTGAAGTGAGCGCAGCAGGGCTTTCCGCCACGCTCGACGGGCACCCGATCCCGTTGAGCGACGTCGGGCGCTACGCCTGTCACGACCGCAACTATCCGCTGATCCGCTGCTTCCGCACAGGTGGCGAGCTCGAGGCCGACGAGAAGGTTGCACCGACGGGCACCCTGGCCCCGCAGCAGCTCCTGAGCCCCTTCGTGCGCTGGTACCAGAACGCGAACTACGCGGGCGCCTTCTTCGACGCCTACGACCCGTATCCCGATCTCTCGGTGATCGGCTGGGCCAACCAGATCAGCTCGTTCAAGCCGCTCAACGGTGGCCACCCCGTGTGGTGGCAGGGCGCTAACTACACGGGTGTCATGTGGGACTGGGGCACGTCTCCCGAGGCCACGCTGGGCGGCGCAGACAACCAGATCACGAGCGTCGGCAAGAAGTGAAGGAGGGGCGTGGCTTGCACTGACCGCCTGCCC
>JAJYDP010000547.1 GCA_021777365.1 Chloroflexota bacterium
CCGTTCGTGCTCTCATACGCGGAGGCGGTGTCCGCCGTCGACTACTTCCTGCGCACGTACGGCACCGCGGCGCTCCAGCGCCTGGTGGCGACCTATGCCCGTGGCGCGACCGACGACGAGGCGTTCCAGGCGGCGACGGGAGGCACCGCGGCGGCATTCGACGCGGCCTGGCTCGCGGCGATCGGCGTCCGGCCGCCGCCCACCTTCGGCCCCAGGCCGGCGCCCGCCGGTCCCGTGCCGCCCGGCTGGGCCCCTTCGGTCTCGCCGGGCGGCCAGTCCGCGGCTGTCCCGGCACTGACCGGCACGACCGCACTGACCGGCGCGCACGTGCCGGGGACCTCCGCGCCGGGGGCGCCGTCGAGCCCGCCGCTCCCGGCGGCTGCCGTGCTCCTCCTGACCTCGTCCGCCGCGGGTCTCGCGGCCGTGGAACGCCGGCGCTCGCGCGCGGCCGGTGGGCATCCGGGACCGCCGGGGGACGCGCGGCCATGACGACCCGGACCGGGCCGGTGCCACGCCCGACAGCCCGGGCCGCACGGGCCGCCAGGTGAGCGGGCTCCTCGCCCGGGCACGGCGCGTCCCGAGCTGGCAGCTCACGCTCGCGGCCGCCATGCTCGTCCTCGGATTCCTGATGGTGGCCCAGGCGGGCGCGGAACCGTCGCTGGTCCAGTACACCACCCAGGAACGACCGCCGCTCGTCGCGACGGCCACGGAACTGCAGAAGCAGCAGGACGACCTCAAGGCGCAGATCCTGGCGCTTCGGGCGCAGATCGAGCAGCTGGAGGCGTCGTCGGCCGGCAACAGCGCGCTCGTGACCAGCCTCAACGACCGGCTCCAGCAGGCTCGGCTGGCGGCCGGCTTCATCGACCTCCAGGGCCCGGGCGTGGTGGTCCAGCTCGAGGACTCGACGCAGCCGATCCCGCCGGGTGTGGCGCCGGGCGACTACCTGGTGAGCTCCAGCGACATCCGCTCGGTGGTCAACGAGCTGTGGCTGGACGGCGCGGAGGCGATCGCGGTCAACGGCGAGCGGATCACCGCGACCAGTGGGCTGACCGACATCGGCTCGTCCATCCTGCTGAACGGCGCCTACCTGCAGCCGCCATACCAGATCGTGGCCATCGGGCCGAACGACCTCTACAGCCGCATGACGACGTCCGCGAACTTCGCCCGCTACGTGAAGGCGCGCGTCGAGGGGTTCGGGATCCGGCTCGGGGCCGGGGCGCTGGACAAGGCCGTCGTCCCCGCGTACGCGGGCGGCGTCGCGCTCACGTACGCGCACGCGCTCCCCGCGGCCCCCTCGCCGGGCACGTCGCCGGGGACCGGACCGTGAAGGCGGGCATGCGCTCGCGGAGCGCCCAGCTGTCGATCGCGTTCGTGGCGCTGCTGCTCGGGTTCCTCTCGATCGTGCAGCTCCGTGCGCAGGCGGGAGGAGTGGGGCTGGCCAACCTGACGTCCCAGGACCTCACGACGCTCATCGCGAACCTGAACCAGCGCAACGGCCAGCTGTCGGCCGAGGTGGACACGCTCCGGACCCAGGCGCGCGACCTGCAGCAGGCCCGAGGCCTGGGCCTCTCCGCCGTGGGAGGGCTCCGGGACGACCTGGCCAGCATCCGCCTCTGGGCCGGGCTCGATCCGGTCACCGGGCGGGGCGTGACGGTCGATTGTTCCGGGCCGATGAGCGCCGACGCCGCCAACGACTTGGTCAACGAGCTCCGGCTCGCCGGCGCGGAGGCGCTCGCCATCGATGGCGTCCGCGTGGTCGCCAGCACCGTCGTCGCCGGGCCTCCCGGCGCCCTGTCCGTGGAGAACGTGGCGCTGGGCTCGTCGTTCCAGGTATCGGCCATCGGGAACAGCATCAACCTGACCGCCGCCCTCACGCGGGTCGGAGGCATCGTGGGCCAGCTGCAGGTGACCAGCCCCAACGTCCAGCTCGCGGTCTCCCCGGAGAACAGCCTGGTGCTGCCCGCCACCGACCGTTCGCTGATCCCGGCGGACGCCCAGCCGCGCCTCTAGGCTCTGGTACGCTGTCTGCGATGGACCCCGTGACCGAGCGTGCCCTGCAGGTCGCGACCCAGCGCGGCGCCTCTCATGCCGACGTCCGGACGGTCCGACGCATGGAGGAGCGGCTGTCCGTCAGGACGGGCCGGGTCGCCGCCGCCTCGCGGCGGGAGGACGAGGGATTCGGCGTCCGGGTGCTCGTGGACGGCGCGTGGGGTTTCGCGAGTTCCTGCCGGCTGACCACCGCCGAGGCCGAACGAGTCGCCTCCCGGGCCGTGCGGATCGCCCGCGCGTCGGCACGCGTCCAGCGGCGCCCGGTGGTCCTGGACCGGCAACCGCCGCAGCACGGTCGCTTCGAGACGCCCGTGGCCATCGATCCGTTCCAGGTCCCCCTGGAGGCCAAGGTCGGCGACCTCCTCGAGGCGGACGCGGCGATGCGCGCGGCGGCCGACCTCGCGTTCACCGACAGCACGTATCGTGCGGACAGGGAGTGGAAGACGTTCTGCGACAGCGACGGCACGGACGTGGAGCAGGTGCTCACCCACACCGGCGCCGCCATCGAGGCGAACGCCGTGGACGGCGACGAGCACCAGCGTCGCTCCTACCCGGAGCCGGACGGGGGGATGCGCGCCGGCGGGTACGAGAACGTCCGCGGCCTGGCCCTGGGGACGCACGGGAGCGAGCTCGCGCAGGAGGCAGCAGCGCTCCTCTCCGCTCCGCAGTGTCCGGCAGGACGCCGGACGATCGTGCTCGACCCCACGCAGCTCTTCCTGCAGATCCACGAGAGCTGCGGACACCCCGCCGAGCTGGACCGCGTCTTCGGCACCGAGGCCTCGTACGCCGGCACCAGCTTCCTGACCACGGATCGCATCGCCGAGGGGTTCCGGTACGGGTCCGAGCTCATCGACATCGTGGCCGATGCCACCGCCGCCGACGGACTCGGGACGTTCGGATGGGACGACGAGGGCGTGCCAGCCCAGTCGACCCCGCTGGTCCGCGAGGGGATCTTCGTGGGGTACCTGTCCAGCCGGGAGACCGCGCCACGGATCGGGCGCGAGAGCAGCGGTGCGATGCGTGCGGACGGGTGGAACCGCATCCCGCTGATCCGCATGACCAACATCAACCTGCTCCCCCGGCCGGGCATGAGCCTGGAGGAGATCATCCAGGACACGGACGACGGGCTGTACCTCGTCTCGAACCGCAGCTGGAGCATCGACGACCGCCGGCTGAACTTCCAGTTCGCTACCGAGATGGCCTACGAGATCCGGGGCGGGAAGCTGGGCCGGCTCCTGAAGAACCCCACCTACACCGGCATCACGTACGAGTTCTGGCGCTCCTGCGACGCGGTGGCGGACGCGCGCAGCTACCGCATGCTGGGCACGCCGAACTGCGGCAAGGGCGAGCCGTCGCAGGAGGGACACGTGGGACACGCGTGCTCCGGGGCCCGCTTCCGCGACGTCCAGGTGGGGGTCGGTCGATGGTGACCGGAGGCGCCGCGTGACGCCCCCCGGCGGCAGCCGCCTTCCGCTGGCCGAGCGGCTGCTGCGGCTGGCCGCGGCGGAGGGAGCGAGCGAGGCCGAGGTCCTGGTGATGGCCACGGACGCCGCGCTGACTCGGTTCGCGAACAGCGAGATCCACCAGAACGTGGCCGAGACGGACGTGGTGGCCAACCTGCGGTTCGTGGTGGGGCGGCGGGTTGGGGTGGCCTCGAGCGGGCGGCTGGACGGGGACGGCCTGCGTGCGCTGGCGGAGACCGCGGCACGGATCGCGCGCGTCCAGCCCGAACTGGACGATCCGCTGGTGCTTCCGGAGCCGGGCCTCATCCCGGAGGTGGCGGGCGCGTGGAGCGAGGCGACCGCCGGTGCGACGCCCGAACGGCGCGCGAACGCCGTCGGCCAGGTCATCGCGGCCGCCGATACCGCGGGTGTCGTCGCCTTCGGATCCTTCTCCACCTCGACGGACGGGCTGGCGGTGGCGAACTCGCGCGGCGTCAGGGCCGAGCAGGCAACGACACAGGCGAGGCTGATCACGATCTGCATGGGGCCGGACGGCGAGGCGGGCTACGGCGAGGCGCTGGCCGTCGACGTGACGGCGATCGATCCCTCGACGGTCGGCCGTGAGGCCGCGGAACGGGCTGTCCGGTCACGTGCGCCGGCCATCCTGCACCCGGGCGTCTACTCCGTGGTGC
>JAJYDP010000548.1 GCA_021777365.1 Chloroflexota bacterium
AGCGCCAGCCGGTCGACCTCGTGCTGGACGGCGCCCAGCGCCAGCCGGTCGACCTCGTGCTGGACGGCGCCCAGCGCCAGCCGGTCGACCTCGTGCTGGACGGCGCCCACAACCCGGCAGGCGTCCGCGCCCTGGTTGAGGCGCTCGACGAGCTGCGGCCGTCGCTGGCGCGCGGCCCCGTCACGCTGATGCTGGCGATCATGCGCGACAAGGACGTGCGCGGGATGGTGGAATGCCTCGCGTCGGCTGCGGCACTGAGGGACGCACGGCTGGTGGCCACACAGGTCGGCGCCCGCGGCCTGGACGCGGGGAAACTCGCGGCGGCCTGGCGGCTTGCGCAGGAAGGCTCAACCGCGCAGGCAGACTGGCCAGGTGCGCAGGCCGGCTCGGGCCGCCACGGCGGATCCGTGGACGTCGTCCGTGCGCCAGGGGAGGCGCTCGATCACGCCGTCGGGCAGGCGCAGGCGGCCGGCGGTCCGCTCGTCGTGGCCGGCTCCCTCTACCTCGTGGGTGCCGTGCGCGGGATCCTGCAGTCACGGGGCCTCGTGCCATGAGTCTCGCGGGGTTGCCGCCGGGCGGGTTGCCACCGGGAAGGCTGGGCACGACCAGGATCGGGCGCGAGACGTTCGCCTGGGGCGCACGCACCTACGTGATGGGCATCGTCAACGTGACCCCGGATTCGTTCAGCGGCGACGGCCTGTTGCGCGCCGTCGCCGAGCCCGGCCCGTCCGTCATCGCCCAGGCGCGCCGCATGGTCGAGGAGGGCGCCGATCTGCTCGACGTGGGCGGCGAATCCACCAGGCCCGGGCACGAGCCGGTGGACGAGGCGCAGGAGATCGCCCGCGTCGTCCCCGCCGTTCGCGCCATCCGGGAGGCCCTGCCCGGCCTGCCGATCAGCGTCGACACGACCAAGCCCGCAGTGGCCGAGGCCGCGCTGGATGCCGGCGCCGACTGCATCAACGACATCTGGGGCACCGGCCCGTCCGACGCGCTCTCCCGGATCGCCGCGCAGCGGCACGTCCCGTACGTGCTCATGCACAACCGGGCCGAGGCCCGCTACGAGGACGTCGTGGCGGAGGTCGTCGCCGACCTGGCGCAGGCGATCGAGCGTGCGGTGGCGGCCGGCGTCCCGCGCGAGGCGATCGTGGTGGACCCGGGGATCGGCTTCGGCAAGACCATGGCGCACAACCTCGCGCTGCTGCGCGATCTCGCCGCACTGCAGGTGCTCCGAAGGCCCATCCTGCTCGGGACAAGCCGCAAGTCCACAATCGGGCACGTGCTCGGAGGGGTTGCGGCCGTCGAGCGGATCGAGGGGACGCTGGCCACGACCGCGCTGGGGATCGCGGCCGGGGCGGACATCGTGCGCGTGCACGATGTGCGGGAGAACGTGCGAGTCGCCCGGATGTGCGACGCGATCCTGCGAACGCGAGAGGAGGTCGGCGCTTGACGGACCGGATCGTGCTCCGGCGGATGGTCTTCTCGGGCCGGCACGGCTACACCGACGAGGAGCGGGCGCAGCCACAGCCGTTCGAGGTCGACGTGGAACTGCTGCTCAACCTGCAGCCGGCCGGCATGGACGACGACCTCGACCGAACGGTCGACTATGGTCGGGCGTTCGAGATCGCGCGGGAGCTCGTGGAGTCGACCAACTTCAAGCTGGTGGAGGCGATCGCCGAGGGGATCGCGCACGAGCTGCTCCGTGTGCTTCCGGTCAACGAGGTCGGCGTCCGGGTGCGCAAGATGCGGGTGCCGGTGAGCGGACAGATCGACCACGCCGAGGTCGAGGTCTGGCGCACGCGCTCGGAGGGCGACCGGCGGCGTTGACCCCGGCGGGCGGCCACCACGCTCGTGCGCCGCCATCCGGGCCGTGCACCGGAATTACCGCTGACGCACACCAGGGGCGCTACGCGGGCCGTGCACCGGAATTGCCGCTGACGCACACCAGGGGGGCGCTACGCGGACACCGATGCGCACGGTGACCCGGGAGCAGGCCTGGCGTCCGGCCGCCCCCGCACGGGGGTGCTCGATTGCAGCTTCCTGGGGTCGCTCCAGTGGCGCCAATCGCGCGTAGTGCTTCCTGGGTGTGCGATAGCGCCGAACTGGCCGGCCGCCGCGCCGGCCGCCGGGCCGAACCGGGCCGCCGAACCGAACCGGGCTGCCGCGCGGGCCGCCGAACCGACAGACGCAGGCCACCGACTGCCCTCGCTCTCGCCCAGGCTCGCGGGCCAACCAGGCTCGCGGGCCGCCGAACCGAACCTGGCCGCTCTTGCCGGTTGGCCGGTCTACTGCTCCGCGGCGCTTGCCGGGCGCGTTCCCAGCGTGACCTTGAGCGTGAGCTGCTGGCCGTTGCGCAGCACCTGCAGCTCGACCGTCTGGCCCGGCGAGTGCGTCACGAGGAGCATGTCGAGCGGGTGTGCCACGTCGACCCGCTGGCCGTCGAGCGCGGTGATGATGTCGCCCGCCTTCAGGCCCGCAGTGGCGGCCGGGCTGCCAGGCTCCACCAGCGGCTGGCCGGAGGTGGCGTCGGCGGGGCCGATGAACGCGCCGTAATCGATCGGCGTCTTGAGCTGCTGCTGCGCCTGGGGATCGAGCGAGGTGAAGTGGATCCCGATCCACGGGCGGGTCAGCGGCTGGCCGGCCACCGCCTGCGCCATGATCGGCCGGGCGATGTTGATCGGGATGGCGAAGCCGATCCCCTGGGCGGTGGTCGCGGTCGCGGTGTTGATGCCGATGACCTTCCCGGACGCGTCCACGAGCGCGCCGCCGGAGTTGCCGGGGTTGATCGCGGCGTCGGTCTGGATCAGGTTGTGGAGCGTGACCGGCTGTCCGGTCTGATCGTCGGTGACCTGGATCTGGCGGCCGAGCGCGCTGATGATCCCCGACGTCACGCTGTTGGTGAACGTGCCGAGCGGGCTGCCGATCGCGATGGCGAGCTGGCCCGGCTGCAGCGACCCGGAGTCGCCGATGGGCGCGGCCGGCAGGTTGGAGCCCGAGATCTTCACGATCGCCAGGTCGGTCAGCGTGTCGAGGCCGTACACCGTCCCGGTGAAGGAGCGGCCGTCCTTGAGCTGCACCTGCACCTGGTTGTTGGTCGCGCCGGCGACCACGTGGTGGTTGGTGACGATCCACCCAGTCGAGTTGTAGATGATGCCCGAGCCCACGCCGGTCGCCGGCAGTGAGAACGGATCGAGCGCGCTCGCCTGCTGCTGCGTGGTGATGGTCACGACCGCGGGGCTGACGGTCTGCGCGGCCTTCACGATCGCCGACTGCTCGTCGACCACGACCGGCTGGGCCGGGGATCCCGTCGACGCCGGGGCCGCGTTCGCTGCGGTCACGGGAGCGGGGTGGTTGAGCGTCCCGGACATGTCGAGCGCCGCGTACGTCCCTGCCGACGCGAGCGTGGCCGAGATCAGCGCGGCGATCACCACCAGCGCGACGCCCGACGTCCGCGCGGGAGCCGGCTGCGGGGCGGGTTGCTGCGGATACGGCTCGATCCACTGGCTGGGGGTGGCAGCGGCGTTCCACGCCTCCTGCGACCACGTTGGCCGGGGCTCCGGGGTCGGGCTGTAGTACGAGATCGTGTCGTCTGGTCGCGGTTCGGTCATGTCGGCGTGGCCTCGGATCGGTTTCAGGGAGACAGTACGACCGGCCCGATCCTCTGCCGGTTCTCGGGTTTCCTCGTCACTGTGACACGGTCGTGTTCACGGGCAACGCTGGTGGGGGTGAAGATTCCATCACCTCGGCCTGCGGTGGGCGGCGTGGCAGGTGGACGTCGACCTGCGTGCCCTGCCCCACCCGGCTGGCGATGCTGATGCGGCCCCCGTGCATCTCGACGATGGACCGGGCGATCGCCAGCCCCAGCCCCGACCCGGACGCGCGGATCTCGTTGGCCCGCGAGCCGCGGTAGAACCGTTCGAACACGTGCGGGAGCTCGTCCGTTTCGATTCCGATCCCGGTGTCCCGCACGGTGATCCGGACGCCCTCCCGGGTGCGCGACAGCGTGACCGTCACGCGTCCCCCGGCCGGCGTGAACTTGACCGCGTTTCCCACCAGGTTGCCCAGGACCTGGCCCAGGCGCGGCGGATCGTGCGGGAACCGCAGCGGCTCGGGCGGCAGCTCGGCCAGCAGGGCCACACCCTTGCGCTCGGCGCTGGGCCGTGCCTGTTCGATCGCGCTCTCCAC
>JAJYDP010000549.1 GCA_021777365.1 Chloroflexota bacterium
GGGCCCGCAGTGCAGGTAGCCCTGCTCGGCGGTGTCCGGCGCGCCCTCGCGGCCCGGGGTGCGCGGGGCCCCCTCCACGCCCGGGGCCAGCGCCTTGAAGATCGGGTCGAGCCGGGCCACCGCGTCCTGCGCGCCGCCGATCATCAGGCAGTAGCCGCGCTCGAGGCCCCACACCCCGCCCGAGGTCCCGCAGTCGAGGTAGCGGATGCCGCTGGGCTCGAGCGCCTTCGCGCGGCGGATGTCGTCGCGGTAGTACGAGTTGCCCCCGTCCACCACCACGTCGCCCGCGCCGAGCAGCGGGACGAGCTGGTCGAGAGTGGCGTCGACGGAGGCCGCGGGGACCATCAGCCAGAGCACCCGGGGCGTCTCGAGTTGCGCCACCAGGTCGGCCAGGGAGGTCGCCCCCGCGGAGATCGCGCCATCCTTCACCAGGCCCTCGACGGTCTCCGCGTGCCGGGCATAGCCCACCACGGTGTGCCCGTTCCGCAGCCAGCGGCGCGACATGTTGGCGCCCATGCGCCCGAGTCCCACGAGTCCCAGCTTCATGATGCGTTGCCTCCTTGATGCTCGGCCGGGCGGTGCGGCGCGCGCCGGGCCACCAGGCCACCAGTCATGCGCGCCCACCCCGGCGCGCCCACGCCGGCGCTGCCGCGTCGGCCGCTGCCGCGTCGGCCGGGCTGTGGTCTCTGGCGAGCGCGTCCTCGGACGAGCGCGCCGCGTGGCTCAGTTCACGGTGCGCCCATCCTCGAGCGCACTGATCTTCGCGATGCGCGCCACGTGCCGGCCACCTTCGAACCCGGTGGTCAGGAACTCGGTGACGCACGCCTTCGCGATCTCGACGCCGACGATCCGGCCGCCCATGGACAGGGCGTTGCAGTCGTTGTGGAACCGCCCCAGGTGCGCGACCAGCGGGTCCGAGGCCTCCACGCAGCGGATCCCCGGGATCTTGTTGGCCACGATCGCCTCGCCGGTGCCGCTGCCGCCCAGGACGATGGCGCGATCGCACTCGCCCGCGGCGACCGCCCTCGCCGCCGGCGCGATGACGTCCGGGTAATCCACCGGAATCTCGTCCCAGGTGCCGAAGTCCACCGGTTCGTGGCCGAGCGCCCTGACCTGCTCCACGACCGTCGCCTTGAGCACGAACCCGGCGTGGTCGGTGGCGATCGCGACGCGCATGGCCTCCTCCTGCCGTGCGACGGGCAGGTCGATCACCTGCGCCGACGCCCACCGCTCGAGACGGGCCGGTCCCGGCCCGCGGCCCCGGGGCTCGCCGCGGACCGGACCGCGGCGCTGCGGCAACCTTACCGCGGATCGTGGTCCGCCTTCCACGTGCCCGGTGCGGCGCGACCCGGACGCGGACGCGGGAGGCCCAACACCGCCTCGACAGGCCGGCCCCACCAACCACCGCGACCTGGACGCGGCCAGGGGAGACCGAGGACAAGGGCCCCGGAGCGCCAACCGCGATCCCGGGAGGCCGCGGACCCGGTGCTAGACTCGACCGACTCGCGGCCCGCGCCCCGGAGGTCCTGCCGGCCGTCCCGCGCCCAGCTGGAGCATGCATGGCCCTGGAATCCGGCCCCGACAGCTCCGACCGGCCCGCCGCGGCCGATGGCGGCGCCCCCGCGGCCGATGGCGGCGCCCCCGCGGCCGATGGCGGCGCCCCCACGCCCGGGCAACCTGCGCCCCGGGAGCAGGCGTCCGGCGCGCGGCCGTCCGGCGATCGGCCGTCCGGCCAGCGCCGGCGCGAGCTCGGCATGCGGGCCACGCTCCTGTTCCCGACTCCCGAGATCGCGCGGCAGTACTACGTGCCCCTCGTCTACACGGCGTGCCGCACCTGCTACTCGGAGCTGGAGCCGGACGAGATCTTCCGCCGGGCCGTCTCGGGCCAGGTCGCGACGGACAAGCAGCAGGAGCTGGTCAGGCGGGTGATCGAGTCGGGCCACGGCTCCACCATCGAGCACATCGTCTTCACCTTCGCGATCTCCGGCGTCACGCGCACCCTGAGCCACCAGCTCGTGCGCCATCGCGTCGGCGTGGCGTTCGACCAGCAGTCGCAGCGGTACGTGAACTACAAGCGGCCCGCCTACATGGTCCCCGGCACCCTCGACGACGCGCCCGCCGGCTTCCGCGAGCGGTACGTGGAGGAGATGGACGGGGCCATGAGCCTCTACGGCGAGCTGCTGGCCGCCGGGATCCCGGGCGAGGACGCGCGCTTCGTGATGCCCAACGCGACCCGGACCAACCTGCTGATGACGATCAACCTCCGGGCGCTGATCCACGTGAGCGGCCTGCGCCTCTGCACGATGGCCCAGTGGGAGATCCGCCGGCTCTTCCAGTTGATCCGCCACGAAGTCTTCGCGGTCAGTCCCTTCCTGGGCTCGTTCCTCGCCCCGAAGTGCGTGCCCCTGGGCTACTGCGACGAGGCGGGCAACCGTGACGGGCACTGCCCCATCCGCCCGCACCGGGACGAGGTGCTGGCCGCGTGGGCCGAGAAGCGCGACGCCGCACGGCGCGCGGGACGGGAGCTGCCCACGCTGTAGCGCGCCGGTGTGGCACGCCTGTGCAGCGCACCGGCGGTCCGGGGGTGAGCCCGAGTCCGGCCGGCGGCGCCGCTCGTGCGGCAGGCCGGTGATCGGCCCCGCGTGATCAGGTCTCCGCGGCGTCAGGCCTCGGCCAGCAGTTCGACGAAACGGCGGACGAGCGCGCGCATCCGCGGGCCGGCCGCCTCGCCGGCAGCGAGCACCTCCTCGTGGGTGAGCGGCTCCCCTGTCACGCCGGCGCCGGGGTTCGTGACCAGCGAGATCCCGGCGACCCGCAGCCCGGCCCAGCGCGCGGCCACGGCCTCGAGCGCGGTGCTCATGCCGACCGCCGATGCACCCATGGTCCGGAGCATGAGCACCTCGGCGGGCGTCTCGTAGTTCGGGCCGAGAAGCTGCGCGTAGATGCCCTCCTCGACGGGGATGTCCAGGTCGCCCGCCGCGCGCCGGAGGAGCGCGCGCAGCGCGGGATCCCATGCGTCCACCATGTCGGGGAAGCGGGGGCCCATCGACTCGTCGTTCGAGCCGATCAGCGGGTTGACGCCCGTCAGGTTGAGATGGTCGGTGATCAGCATCAGCGTCCCGGCCCGGTACGAGGCATCGACGCCACCGGACGCGTTGGTCAGCACGACCACGGGTGCTCCGAGGCGCCGCATCAGCAGGACGGGCTGCACCACCAGGCCGACAGGGTGACCCTCGTAGAGATGGAACCGGCCCTGCAGCGCGACGACCGGGATCCCGGCCAGCTCCCCCAACAGGAGTTTCCCGGCGTGTCCGGGCGCCGTCGCGGCGGGCCAGCCGGGGAGCTCGGTGAACGGGATTGCGACGGGATGGTCGATCTCGTCCGCGAGCCCGCCGAGGCCCGACCCGAGCACGATCCCGAGCCGCGGCACGAGCGCGGTCCGGGCCCGCACCGCCGCCTCGAGGGTGTCGAGCCGGGAACGCCAGGCAGCGGGACCGTGTGGGGTGGAGTCGGCGGAGTGCTGGGCCACGGGTCACCTCGTTGCGGACGCGGAAGCCGGGCACACGAAAGCGCCCGAAGGAACCGCTGTAACACCACGCGGCGTGCGCTGCGATCGCTCGCTCGCTTCGCTCCACCTTGATGCGATCGCGGTGGGGCCCGCCGGAATTGCTTCCGGTGATCCGGAGCCTTGCGGATCCGGATCAGTGCCTTGCGGCACCGGCGACACCTTGCGGTGCCGGTGGTTTCTGACGGCCCCTTCGGGCAAGGAGAACGATATGGTCACCGCCACCGCGGGTCAACGGGCTTATCCACGAACCTGCAACGCCATCGGGTCGATTCATCCACGATCCGTGCACCGTGTGGACAGGCGGTGGACAACCTGCCGCCCCTCGAGCCGGTCCCCCCGGGGGAGCGGGCCGACCCGACGGTCCCCCCGGCCCGCGGTCCCGACCCGACGGTCCTCCCGGCGCGGTCCCGACCCGACGGCCCTCCCGGCCCGCGGTCCCGGCCCCTACGACAGCGTCGCCTTGACCACCACCGATCCGACGTACTTGTCGTGGAATCCCTGCCGCCGCGGGTCGGTGGCCGTGCTCCAGGCGAGGTAGACGTACCAGACGAACACGAGGAGCGAGACGAGGGCCCCGACCCCGAGACCGTAGGTCCCCAGGTTGGCCAGCGCG
>JAJYDP010000550.1 GCA_021777365.1 Chloroflexota bacterium
AGTCGGACAGGAACTCCTGGAGCTTGCGGGGCGCGGCGCCGACCCGCTCGGCGATGTTCTCGACGTTCTTGCGCTCGATCGGGAGCGCCAGGCCGATCAGGTACTTGCGGCTCGCCGCCCGTCCCTCCGAGCGGCGGAAGAAGCGTCCGAAGCGGGCGTGGAACGCCTCCAGAGCAGGCAGCAGTGCGGCGAGATCGGCGTCGAGCATGCGGGCGACCCTTTCCGTGGGGCCGCCGCAGGCGGACGACAACTCGAACAGACGGCGGCCTCTCGGGAGGCCACCCTACGCCCGATGCTCAGGCGAGTCAATAACCGGCGTTATAGTACTAGTCCCCTGGGAGCGGCGCCCCGCAGCCGTCCGTTACCGCACTGGCCAGTCCGGACTGGGCGACGTAGGAGAGGATGCGCATGCCAGACGGGACCCCGATCACAGCCGACGTGCTGCCTGCGGGCCTGAGCAGCATCGAGGCGGCAGAGCGATTGCGCGCGGTCGGCCCCAACGCGGTGGCCCAGATGCGACCTCGCGGCATGGGGACACTGCTGCGCAAGTTCTGGGGCCTGGTGCCTGCCATGCTCGAGCTGGCCGTGCTGCTGGAACTGCTGTTGCGCCGCTGGGTCGAGGCGGTCGTGATCGCCGCGCTGCTGGTCTTCAACGCCCTGCTCGGCTACCTGCAGGAGGGCCGCGCGCAGCAGGCCCTGGCGTTGCTGCGTCAGCACCTGACGGTGAATGCCAGGGTGCGACGCGACGGCACCTGGCAGGTGCGCCCCGCCGTTGAGCTGGTGCCGGGTGACGTCGTGCACCTGCGTCTCGGCGACGTGGTGCCCGCCGACGTCGAGCTGCGCGACGGGCTGCTGCAGATCGATCAGTCGCAGCTCACGGGCGAATCACTCCCGGTGGAGCGCGGCCCGGGTTCCCTCGCCTACGCCGGCGCCCTCGTCGGCCGCGGCGAGGCGAGCGGCGTCGTGAGCGCCACCGGCGGCCACACGTATTTCGGGCGCACGGCCGAGCTCGTGCGCACAGCGGAGGCCCCGCGGCGGCTCGACATGCTGATTCTCGGCCTCACCCGCTACCTCGCGGGACTGGTGCTCCTGCTCGCGCTTGCCGTCGTGGCGGCTCTCGTCGCCCGTGGCCTGCCGCTCGTCGAGGAGTTGCCGTTCGTGCTGATGCTGCTCGTGGCGTCGGTGCCGATCGCCCTGCCCGCCATGTTCACGATGTCCGCGGCGCTCGGAGCCCGTGGCCTGGCGCAGAACGGGATCCTCGTCACGCGCCTCTCGGCGATCGAGGACGCCGCCGCGATGGACGTGCTCTGTCTCGACAAGACCGGCACCCTGACCGAGAACCGCCTGGGCGTCGGGACTCTCGTGCCCAGCGGCACGACCACGCCGGAGACGCTGCTGCGCCTGGCGGCACTGGCTTCCGACGAGGCGACCCAGGACCCGCTCGATCTCGCGGTCCTACGCGCCGCCCAGGAGCGCGGGCTGGACGTTGATCCCACCCACCGGGCCGCGTTCCTGCCGTTCGACTCGAGTGTGAAGCGCTCCGAGGCGACGGTGCGTCAGGATGGAGCGCTGATCCGCGTGGTCAAGGGCGCGCCCGCGGTCGTGGCCGAACTGGCCCGGACGCCATGGTCCGACGTGGAGGTCGAGGTGGGACGCCTGTCCGCCGACGGCTCGCGGGTGCTGGCGGTGGCGAGCGGCACCGGCGCACAGCTCGAATTGGCCGGCCTGATCGCGCTCGGGGATCCGGTGCGGGCCGACTCTGCGGCCCTGGTCGAGGCCCTCCAGCGCCGGGGCGTGCGTGTGGTGCTGGTGACCGGAGACGGGGAGGCCACCGCGCGGGCGGTGGCGGCGACGGTCGGCATCGGCGGCCCGGCCGCCCCCGCCGGGACGCTGCAGACCGGCGTGAACCCGGCCGAACTGGAGCGATATGGGGTCTTCGCGGAGGTCCTGCCGCAGGACAAGTTCGTCCTCGTGGAGGCGCTCCAGCGGGCCGGCCACGTGGTGGGGATGACCGGCGACGGGGTGAACGATGCCCCCGCCCTCCGACAGGCCGACGTGGGCATCGCGGTGGCCAGCGCGACCGAAGTGGCCAAGGCGGCAGCCAGCCTGGTGCTCACCCGCGCTGGGCTGGGTGAGATCGTGGCGGCCATCGAGGGGAGCCGGCGCATCTACCAGCGCATGCTGGCCTTCGTGCTGACCATGACCACCCGCAAGATGGGCATCCCGGTCTTCCTGAGCCTGGGGGTCGTCCTCTTCGGCGCCCTCGTGCTCAATCCGCTCCTCATGGTCCTGCTGATGTTCGCCACCGACGTGGCCACCATGTCGCTGTCCACCGACCACGTGCTGCCTTCCCCCGTGCCGGATCGCTGGGCGGTGCGCACGCTGGTGACGACCAGCCTCGGGCTGGCGACGCTGCTGGTGCTGTTGAGTGGCGTCGTCTATTGGGCGGCGGCCGATGCGCTCCGGCTTGAGAGCGCCGCCACCCAGACCGTGATCTTCGTCTGGATGATCTTCGCCGTGACTCAGGCGGTCCTCTACCTGACGCGCGCCCGGGGCTTCTTCTGGCAGCCGCCCTATCCGGGACGCTGGGTGGTGATATCCACCGTCCTTGACATCGGCGTGGTCGCCCTCCTCGCGACGGAGGGCTGGTTGATGGCCCCCATCTCGCCCTTGGTCGTCGGCGGCGTCCTCGTGCTGGCCATCGGCTTCCTCGTCGGTGCGGATCTCCTGAAAGTCACACTGCTGAAGCTCGAGCCGCGATCTCCGGCCAGGGCCTGATCGCCAGGCGCGGGTCAGACGCATCAGTCTTGCGTGTGATACAGTCACGGCGGCGTGTTCCGTTCGGGCTGGAGCGATGGTGGCTTGCGGGGATCGGGCGGCCGAGCTACCGGAAAGGATGTTCCGTGAACACTATCAGCCGGGACGTGCGAGTCATCGTCCGAGGCCAGAGCGAAAGCCCGACGAGGATGACCATCACCGCAGGGCGGTTCTCCATGGTCATCGACGAGCCCCCGGAACTGGGCGGCAGCGACGCCGGCCCTTCCCCCATCCAGGTGCTGCTGATGTCGCTGGCCGGCTGTCTGAACGTCACCGGCCATGAAGTTGCCAAGCAGCGCGGCCTGCGGCTCAACGGAATGAAGATCGTGATCGACGGGACGATGAACCCCTGCGCGTTCATCGGGTGCTCGTTCGAGGAGCGCGCCGGGTTCCAGCAGATCAAGGTGACCGTGGACGCGGACATGGACGGCGCAACCGAGGATGAGATCGCCTCGTGGCTCGATGAGACCGAGCAGCGTTGCCCGGTGACGGACAATGTCAGGGCCGACACCAACATCGTCGTGGTCATGGGCGACCGGCGATAGAGCGAGGTGGCATCCATGGAAATGCGCCGGTTCAGCAGCGCGGAGGCCCGCCGCATCGGCGAGCAACTGGGCATCGATTGGTCGTCGGCAGACTGGGACGTGGAGCAGTTCCGGGCCGGGATGGACGTGGAGCTCGAGCACGGGTTGCGCGACCCGGCCACCAACGTGACCGGCGACGATCCCGTCACCACCGGCAAGATCGCGCTCGCGCACCTCAAGGAGTTCCCGGACTACTACACCCGGCTCGATGCCATGGAAGAGGAAGCCAGGCGACACTGGGGCGGCCGATCGGCCTGACTGAGCGCCGGCCGCACCCAGAGCGGGGTCTGCCAGTCCGCTGAGTGCGGTGACCCGCGTCGGGTCAACCAGCCAGGTGGTCCAGCCGCTTCCGGGCGGCCCCGATCGCGTCGTGCACGCGCTCCGGCGCCGTGCCGCCCACCACGCGGGGGCGCGCGACCGCGGCCTCCAGCGTGGCGGCCTGCCGCAACTCGCCAGCCAGCCCCGATCCGATCTCACCGGCCAGGCGGCGCGCCTCGGGCCCATCCTCAACCGCCAGCGCTTCCCGGAACGCATCGTCATCGAGCTCGTCCAGCCGGCAGCCCCGCCGTTCGGCCTCCGCAACCAGCCGGCCCGCCACGTGATGCGCGACGCGGAACGGCAGCCCGCGCTCCACCAGCGCATCCGCGACCGACGTGGCGGTGACGTGGCCCCGCAGGGCAGCCTCGCGCATGCGGCCCGGATCGAAGGCGAGACCGAGCATCACGGCCGTCATCACGCGCAGCGAGGACCCCAAGACGGCGGCTCCGTCGAACAGGGGG
>JAJYDP010000551.1 GCA_021777365.1 Chloroflexota bacterium
AGCCACGCTGCCGCCTCGCCAGCCACGCTGCCGCCGGGGCGCTCGTCCTGCGGGATGTGCATGGGCAGATCGCTGTGCAGGGCGGGCGGCCACCCTGTCCTGCTGAAGGTGCATGCACCCGATCGCGGCGCAGGATCCGATGCGCCGATCCTGCAGGATGTGCGCGGGTAGAACCGTATGTCCGACCGGCGGTCGTCCGAGGGGCAACCGCCTGTTCTCGCTCAGACCGTGGGCCGGGCCAGCCGCCCGGCGTGGTCGCCGGCCGTGCTCGGGGCGGGCCGTCGGGCGCAGCCAGCACGGCGCCGCCACCCTCGCGCCACTTCCGGGGATCCGCGTGGCCCGCCCCGATGAGACATAGGGTTCCCAGGGCGCACAATCTGCAGGATTCGGGGCGGTCCGGTGAGTGGGGCGGTCAGGTGAGTGTGACCGCCCGGTGAGTGGGGCGGTCAGGTGAGTGGGGCGGCCCGGTGAGGATCCGCGGCGGGCTGGAGCGGCACCCGATGAGCGGCTCCGCGGTCGTCGGGAGCGCCGTCGCCCGCGACGGAACCGTCCTCCGCACCCGCCACTGGGCCCCCGGTGAGGCCCCGTGGGCCCGCGTGGTCCTCGTCCACGGCATCGCCGAGCACTCGGGACGCTACGAGCGGACCGGGTCGCTGCTGGCCGCCGCAGGCGTCGACGTGACCGCCTTCGACCTCCGCGGCTTCGGCGAGTCGGGGGTCCGCGAGCCTACGTGGGTGGCTGGGCGGTCTACCTGGACGACGTGGAGGACCGTCTCGCGGCCTCCCGGGACGGGCTGCCGCTGGTCCTGATGGGGCATTCGATGGGAGGGCTGGTCGCCCTGACCTACCTGCTCGACGGCCGCGCCACGCCCGACCTCTGTGTGCTCAGCTCTCCGGCGATCGGCACGACCGTCCCGCTTCCCGTGCGTGCCGCCGCACCCGTGCTCGGACGGCTGACGCCCATGCTCCGCCTGTCCAACGGGTTGCGGGGCGACCAGCTGTCATCCGACCCGGAGGTGGCGCGCGCGTACTTCGCCGATCGGCTGGTGACACCGCGCTCCACGGCCCGTCTCGGCGCGGAGCTCTTCGGTGCCGCGGCACGGGCCAGGCGGGAACTGCGCGCGCTCCCCGTTCCGACCCTCGTCACGCACGGGTCGGACGACACGATCGTGCCGCCGTCGAGCACCGAGCCGCTGGGCGCACTCCCCAACGTCGTCCGGCGCGTCTACCCGGGGCTGCGGCACGAGACGCTCAACGAGCCGCAGGGACCGCAGGTCGTCGCCGACATCGTGGTGTGGCTGCGCGCGAACGCTGCCCCGGCATCGTAGTCCGGGCGGCCCGGCCAGGTCGGCCGGTCAGGTCGCTGCGGCCAGGCGAACTCGCTCGTGGCCGGCCCGGTCAGGTCGGCGGGTCAGGCCGCTGCGGTCAGGCCGCTGCGGTCAGGCCGCTGCGGTCAGGCCGATCCGCTCGTGGCCGGCACGGTCCGCTCCTCCTCCGGGGGGAGCGCGCGGAAGAACCCCCAGTAGAGGGCCGCGTTGGCGAACTGCAGGACGGCCGACACCACGAACGGCAGCGAGATGCTCACCTCGTCGAACAGGTAGCCGGCGACCAGCGGCGCGACCGCCATGGTGACCTGGCTGGGCAGGTTGGAGAGCGCTCCGACAGCGGCGCGTTCCCCGGGATCCGCCATGGCGAGGACATACGACTGTCGCAGCGGCATGCCGATGCGCTGCACGATCATGCGGACCAGGTAGATGGCGCCGGCCATCAGGAACGACGGCGCGAGGACCATCGGGACCAGGAGGATGGCCTGCACGACACGCACGGCGGTCACCGTGCGGACCAGCCCCCAGCGCCGCGCGAACCCCGCCGCGGACAGCGTCGAGACGGCGGTCGCGGCGTTGATCACGGCGAAGAGGACGCCGATCTGGCCCGGCCCAACCCCATAGCGGCGGAAGAACCAGTAGGTCACGAACGGCCCGAACATCCCGACCGCCAGCCCGTTGACGCTGTTGGTCGCCCACAGCCTGGCCAGCAGCGGCATGGAGCGTCGGGGCAGGCGCGGACGCCGTCCAGGGTCGCCGACGGACGCCGGTCGCGCCGGCTCCCGGAGGAGGAGGGCCAGCAGGCCCGCCCCGGCAGCCAGCGCCGCCGTGGCGAGGAACGGGATCCTGTACGCGGCCGTCACCGCGGCGCTGCCGGCGGGTGCGTTGCCGACCAGGAGCGCGAGCGGACCGCCCACCAGGGCTCCCACGCTTGAGGCGAAGGCCAGGCGCCCGAACGCGACGTTGCGACGCGTCGGCGGCACGATGTCGGTCACCATCGCCTGCTCGGCAGGCCCGTACGGTCCCACCGCGCCGGCACCGGCGCCGGCCCCCCTCCCGAAGCTGCCGATGGCGGCCGCCGCGAAGAGGATGCCCGTCTCGCGGGTCGTGGCAAAGACGACGCCGGCCACGGCGGCGAGCAGCGGCACCACGACCAGGAAGGGTTTGCGCCCGATCCGGTCGGACACGAGCCCGATGGAGGTGGACAGGATCGCGGTTGCGATGGCCACGACCAGGGCGAGCTCGCCCAGCTGCAGCGCGCTGAAGCCGATCAGCGCGAGATAGACGGGCGTCACCACGCCGGCGAGGGCGCGAGACGCGCTCATCAGCAGTCTCGCGGCGATGATGATGGTCACGTTGCGACGCCCGGCGGGGTCTGCGTGGTCGGCTCCGCGGGGGTTCGGATGGAGGCGATCCGGGGCTGCCCTGCCCTCGCTCACGCCGGCTGCATCCGGCCTTCGGCACTCACGGCCCCATTGTCGCCCGCGTGGCGCGGTTCGTCCCGGAAGGGTCCGCGTGCTCGCTGACAGGAGGATGGCGACGCGTTCGGCGGTCACACGCCCGCCACCCGGACAGTGCACGAAGCGGCGATCCCGTGTAGGATGCCCCGGCCCCGAGCGGGCGGCCTGCATGCGCCGTGGCTCCGGGGCTTCGAGCCGGACCGGCCAGGGGAACAGCGCCGCATGCGTGGCGCTCGGGGCACGCTTCCTCGCCGGATCGCTCGCGGGTCGACACGATGTGCGCCCGCGCCACCCGGCTCGGCACCGCGGCCGCGCTCACCCGCGCGCGGCAGGTGCCCGCTGAGGAGAAACGATCACGCGACAACAGCGGACCCGTCCGTTGCGCCTGCCTGTCCCCTGGATCGGCCGCAACGGCGAGGCCGAGGGGGCGCCCACGATCTCCCGCTCCGCGCGGAAGCTCGCAGCGGCGGCCGCCCTGGCACTCCTGTTCGTGACGCCCGCACCGGCTCACTCCACCGCACAGGGAGAATCCGAGCGTGCGGGGCGCCTGTCCACCTCACCGGCGACGCCGTCGTCGTCGGACGATCGCGGGCCGGCGGGATCGCCGACACCGCCGACGATGCCGCCATGGCTGCCCGTCGGAGCAACCGCATCCGGGTCGGGTGCGGGACCCGAGGACATCGTGCTCGCCGCCCTCCACGCCTCCTCCGACCCGTTCGGGGGCGGATCCAGCCCGGCCGGCACGAGCGGGTCGGGGTCGATCGGGGAGGGGGGTGCTGCGACGGTCGGCGTGCGCTCGACGTCCACATCGGCAGCGGCCGTGCCCGCGAGCTCGCGTGCCGCCCGATCGACGGCCGTACCACGCGCCAGGTCCGCGACCCGCGCGGCGACCGCGCATCCGTCCTCGGCAACCGGGATCCGGCGCCTCGTCGGGACCATCCGGACCGTGCCCGGCATGCCGTCGCCCGAAGTCGGACAGGCATCGACGTACGGACCCGGGTACGCGGGGCTGATCGCCGTGCCGCGTCGCGGCCGATGGCTGGTCCAGATCGTCTGGCACGGTCGGTACGTGATCCGGGCGACCAACGACTACGGCCCGGACCGCCGGCTCTTCCCGAACCGGGTGATCGACCTCGACGTGGCCACGTTCCAGGCGCTGTCCGGCCAGAGCTGGACGCGCGGCATCCTGCGGTCCGTGACGGTGGTCTACCTGCGCTACCTGGGGGCGTGATCCCGGGCGCCGTCAACCGCGCGCTCCCGACGCTGCCGGGGACGCGGCCACGTGCCGGGGACGCGGCTACGTGCCCCGGATGATGCCCGCCAGCTCGATGCGCCACCCGCGGTGCCGCCCCGCCCCGCCGTGCGCCTGCGCCACTCGTTCGCTGCCCCG
>JAJYDP010000552.1 GCA_021777365.1 Chloroflexota bacterium
GCGCTTCACCACGATGATGCTGGCGGCCCTGTCGACGTCCAGGATCGGCATGCCGTAGATCGGGCTGGAGGGATCCGAGCGGGCGGCCGGGTTCGTGACATCGTTGGCTCCGAGCACGAGGGCCACGTCCGCCCGCTGGAACTCCGGGTTGATGTCCTCCATCTCCCAGAGCTGCGGGTACGGCACGTTCGCCTCGGCCAGGAGCACGTTCATGTGGCCGGGCATCCGGCCGGCAACGGGATGGATGGCGTACTTGACGTCCACGCCTCGCTCCTCGAGGAGCGAGGCCAGCTCGGCGGTCACGTGCTGTGCCTGCGCGACCGCGAGGCCGTACCCGGGCACGACGATCACCCGCTGTGCGTAGGAGAGCTGGATCGCGGCGTCGTCGACGGTCAGCTCGCGGACCGACCCGCCCCCGGAGGCTCCACCGGCCGCCGTGGCCGTCACGGCGTCGCCCGTGCCGAACCCGCCCACGATGATGTTCATGATCGAGCGGTTCATCGCGTCGGCCATCAGCTTGGTCAGGATCCCGCCGGAGGCGCCGACCAGCGCGCCCGCGATGATCAGCACCGGGTTGTCGATGACGAACCCGGCCATCGCCACGGCCGTGCCTGTGAACGCGTTGAGCAGCGAGATCACCACCGGCATGTCCGCGCCGCCGATGGGCAGCACCATGGTCACGCCGAAGACGAGGGCCGCCGCCAGCAGCAGGAGCAGCACCAGCAGCAGCTGTCCCACGAGGACCAGGTAGAGCGCGGTCGCCAGCGCGACCACCGCCAGCACGACATTGATGGCCTGACCGAAGGGGAGCTTCACCGGCGTGCCCGTGACGATGCCCTGCAGCTTGCCGGCGGCGATCAGCGAGCCGGTGAACGTCACCGAGCCGATCACCACGTCGAGGACGGTGGCGACCACCTCGGCCGTGCCCAGCGTGTGCGGACCGATGTTCGCGGCGCGGACGAACTCGTCGATTGCCACCAGCGCCGCGGCACCGCCGCCCATCGCGTTGAAGATGCTGACGAGCTGCGGCATCGCGGTCATCTTCACGGAGCGCGCGCTGTAGGCGCCCGCGCCGCCGCCGACCACGATGCCCACCACGATGACCGGCCAGATCAGCGTCCCGGTGGCGCTGACGTCCCCGGCGGCGATGAGCAGGATCGTGCCGAGCACGGCCCCGGCCATGCCGACTGCCGAGAGCTGGTTCCCGCGCCGCGCGGTGGCGGGCGAGTTCATGAGGTGCAGGCCCAGCACGAAGCAGGCTGCAGCGACAACGTAGACGAGGCGGATGAACGTGTCGAGCGACATCGGGGTCAGGCCTCGACCTTCGGCTCGCTCTTCGGAGCGACGGGGCGCTTCTTGAACATCTCGAGCATGCGGTCGGTGACCAGGTAGCCACCGACGACGTTCATGGCCGCGAAGGCCACCGCCAGGACGCTGAGGAGGATGCTGAGCGGGTTGTCCGCGATGGCGGCGATGAGCATGGCACCCACCAGCACGATGCCGTGGATCGAGTTGGCACCCGACATGAGCGGCGTGTGGAGCGTGGCCGGCACCTTGCTGATGACCTCGAAGCCGACCAGGATGGCCAGCACGAAGATCGTCAGGGACGAGATGAGCTGGTCGACGCTCATGCGGCGGAACCTCCGGTGGTCGAGCCGGCGGCGGGCTCGAGCAGCTTCCTGGTCGCCGCCTGCACGACCTGGCCACCGTGCGTGATGACGGTCGCGGCGTGCACCTCGTCGTTCGGGTCGATGGTGAACGACCCGTCCTTGATGAAGGTCACCAGCAGTGCCGCCAGGTTTCGCGAATAGAAGAGGCTGGCGCTCCCGGGCATGCTCGCCGGAAGGTTGGTGGGGGCGAGGATGACGACCCCGTTCTCGGTCTCCACGGTCTCGCCGGCCTTCGAGATCTCGCAGTTGCCGCCCAGCTCGCTGGCGGCCATGTCCACGATCACGGACCCGGGTTTCATCCCCGCAACCGCAGCGGCGGTCACGAGCACCGGCGGCCTGCGACCCGGCACCTGCGCGGTCGTGATGACGATGTCCTGCTGGGCGATGTGCCCGTTGAGCTCCTCCTGCTGGGCCTTCTGCTCCTCGGGTGTGAGGGCACGGGCGTATCCACCCTCACCGGTGGCGTCCGCGACCGACTTCAGCTCGATGAACTGCGCGCCCACGCTCTGGGCCTGCTCCTTCGTCTCGCGGCGCACGTCGTAGGTCCTGACGACCGCGCCCAGGCGCCGCGCGGTCGCGATCGCCTGGAGCCCCGCGACGCCGATCCCGAGCACGAGCACGTTCGCAGGCTTGGCCGTTCCGGCGGCGGTGGTGAGCATCGGGAAGTAGCGGCCGAACGTCTCCGCGGCCATGATGACCGCCTTGTACCCACCGACGTTTGCCTGCGAGGAGAGCGCGTCCATGGTCTGGGCGCGGCTCAGCGTGCGCGGGATCGCGTCCAGGCTGATCTCCGTCACGCCCTTCGCGGCGAGCTCCGCGGCGAGCTTCGGATCGAGCAGCGGCTGCAGGAACCCGACCACCACCTGGCCGCTTCGCAGCTTCGCGACCTCGCCGGCCGAGGGCTTCTGAACCCGGGCGACCAGGTCGGCCTGCGCGTACAGCTCGTCGGTGGAGACGATGGTCGCACCGGCCGCCGCGTAGGCGCTGTCGGGGAAGTGGGAGCCGATCCCCGCCCCCCGCTCGACGATCACCTCGGCACCGGCCTTCTGGATCCTGGCGAGCGTCTCGGGCACGAGCGCGACCCGCCGCTCTCCGGGCGCCGTCTCCCTGGCGACACCAACCTTCATCTACGGACATCCTTGTGCGGTGGCGTGACAGCCACGTGAGAACGGCCCGCAGGCTGACCTCTGCGCGCATCACGCGCCGGAGTCGCACACGCCCGGGCCGTTGTTGGGCTACATGGTACGGGAACTCGCCCAACACGCCCGGATGGCGCCGGTCGCGAGGCGGCAGACAAGAGCCGGACGGCCCGCGTGGTCGGGCCGTCCGGCGATCATCGATGCTCGTGGCCGCTCGAGCCGCTGTCCCCCGGCTGATCGCCCGGTGGCAGCGCAGCCTGGACTTGAGCGACTATTGGGTCAGGGGTAGTTGGTCGGGCTGCCCAGGCCCGTCACCAGGTCGTAGCCCGGGCCGGCCGTGCAGTCGGTGCCGCAGGTCCCGTTGGTCCCACTCGTGATGTCGCGCAGGTTGGTGGAGTAGCCGACGGAGTAGATGGCGGCGTCGCCCTGCAGCGCGGTCTTGCCGGCTGCCGCACCTGCCGCCAGGACCCCGGCCCAGTTCGGCGCGCCCACGCTGGTGCCCCCGAGGGTGAACCAGCCGGCCTGGCCCTGGTAGCGCGTGCTGTCGTAGACCGAGACGCCCGTGTTCGGGTCGCCGTCGAACGAGACGTCGGGGATGCCGCGCGCGCCCCCGGTCAGGCCCGAGATCGTCGAGGCCCCGGAGACCGCGCCGGTGTAGCCGGACTGGAAACCCGGGATCGACTCGTAGCTCGATGCGCCACCGCCCGACCCGGACCACGCCGTCTCGCTGATGGAGCCGGCGCAGGAGGTCCCGCTGCAGCCGTTGAGGGTGGTCCCCCCGACCGCGACCACGTTCGACGAGGCCGCCGGGTACTCGGTGCCGTGCCCGCTGTCGCCCGAGGACGCGGTGTACAGCGTGCCCGCGTGCGTCATGTAGCTGTCATAGCCGGTCTCGCCGCTGAACTCGCCGCCGCCCCAGCTCATCGACACCTCCGTGGCGCCCAGGCTGTTCGCGTAGCTGACCGCACCGAAGAGGTTCGCCAGGCTGTTGCTCGCCGCCTCGACGAGCACGATCCTGGCGGCCGGCGCCTCGGCGTGCGCCCACTCGATGTCAAGCGACTCCTCGAGCACCCAGCCGCTGTTCACCTTGGGCTGACTACCCTGGGCGTAAACCTGCGCGAAGCACGCGCTCGTCTGTCCGGGTGTGCAGGCGTACAGCTGCGCGTACCCGTACTGGCTGTTGAACTTGTTGAGGTCCGACAGGGCGTTCGGGTCATGGTAGGCATCCACGATCGCGATGATCTGGCCCGCGCCCGCACCGGAGGACGGCGAGAGCCCCGAGAGGCCATACACGGACGCGATCGCGCTCGGCGGCAGCCCGGTCGGCGAGCTCCTGGAGAGCTTGGGCCCGCCGTC
>JAJYDP010000553.1 GCA_021777365.1 Chloroflexota bacterium
AATAGTCGAGGCAGTCGGTGTCAGTCCCGAACCACGACCGAAACTCGCCGTCGGATCGTGGGTAGTGAACACCCGCTCGGAGATTCGTCACTCTCCAAGGTTAGTCCGGTCAGCTGAATAGCCCCTATGTTTCTATATGCGTGGATGAGATGAGAACCGAAGCCCAGATCAACGTGGCGGTCGCTGCACGACCGCTGGATGAGCCAGGAGCACGGCAGTTCGCGCAACTGCTCGCTGCGCTCGCCGACCCGACCCGCCTGCGCATCTTGACGGCCCTCGAGACCGTCTGCGTGCCGGTGGGGGGGATCGTAGCGGCCACCGGGCTCCCCCAGCCGACCGTCTCGTACCACCTGCGGATCCTGCGTGACCGGGGCCTGGTGGTCGCCGATCGCCGGGGCCAGCAGGTCTTCTACTGCTTGGCCGACGACGGCCTGGTCGAAGCGTTCTGCACGCTGCGCGGCTTCGTCCCCGGGGGCGCGCGATGAGCGGGACCGAGACGGTGCGCCTCCTCTGCCAGCCAGATTGTGCCAAGTGCGCGGCAGTGCGGCGCTGGCTCGACGGACTCGGCCTCGAGGTGCAGGTCACCGACGTGACCACCGACGAGGCCGCCCAGCGCGAACTGGTGCGCCGAGGTATCTGGTCGCTGCCCGTCGTCGTGACCCCCGACGGCAAGGCGGCCTGGGGCGTGGAGCCGGAGCGGCTTTCGGCCGCGTTGCCGCTACTGGCCGAGGCGTCGGACGCCCGCCGGCGCGCTTCGCCCAAGGAGCCGACCTTCGACCCTGGTGAGCACCGGACCCTGGTCGCCACGATCGGTGACAAGAACCGCCTTCGCGCGGAGAAAGGACGGTAGCGCTATGTGGGGTTGCCCATGCTGTGGAGCAGATTACGAGGACGCCGGTCCTCCCGGGCGGTCGGGACGGTGGTGGGGACCCCCGCCCTGGGCCAGAGGCCGAGGAGGATGGTGGGACCGGCCGCCGACCGGCCGAGAGCACAAGACGGCGCTCGAAGAGCACAAGCGGCGGCTCGAGGAAGAGCTGGCCGAGATCAACGAGGAGCTGCGCGAGGCCTGACAACGCCACGCGGCTCCGTGCACGCAGGCGCGACGGCCAGCGTGACTGCTGGCCGTCTTCGCCCACCCCGACGACGAGAGCTTCGGGCTCGGTGCCACCTTGGCTGCCTGGGCGGGACGAGGCCGTGAGGACACCGTGCTCACCCTGACTGGCGCCACGTGGTGGCCGACACCTGCCACCTCGAAGACCTCGGCATCCCCGACCAGGGGTGAGCGGGAGACTGCGGCGTGGTCGCCGACGCCTGCTGAACAACGAGAGGAAGAGCCATGACCGAGATCAGCAAAGCGATGGGCCGGATGGCCGGCAAGGTAGTCCCTCCGGACCAGATGCGCGTAATGATGAGCGAGATGATGCAGACGGTGTTCGCCGGCATGACCCTCGACGACCGGATCGCCTTCGTCACCGCCATGCTCCCGCAATGCCTGGGGGCGATGTTCGACAACCTCGATGCACCCGCCCGTGAGCGGCTGGCGACCGCGATGACCGAGGAGATGGCCTCGGTCGCCCGAACTGCAGCCGAGGGGAGCGAGCGGTGATGTGGGGCGGCCCCGGGGCATGGTGGCCCCTGATGATGGTGATGCCCCTGGTCATGGTGAGCATCGGCGTCGTGATGATGCTGGTGGTGACCCGTGGTCGAAGCGGCAGGCGCGACGGGTGGCTCAGCAGCCTCGGCGGCCACCGTGCACTCGCCGAGCCGACTCCTGAGCTGCCCCAGCCTCGGGAGGACCCGCTCGCCATCCTTCGTGAGCGCTGGGCCCGGGGGGAGATCGACATGGAGGAGTTCGAGCGCCGCCTCGACCAGCTGGTGCGGACCGAGCCCGAGTTCATCGGCAACCGGCGGCCCGACAGCCATGACTGACCCGACGATTGCCGGCGCCCAGCAGGGGCACTGGGCCTCGACCTTCGCTGCCAACCCTGACATGTACGGCACCGACCCCAGCGCGTCGGCCGTGGCCGCCGCGACCCGCTTCAGCGAGGCGGGTGCCCACCAACTCCTCGAGCTGGGAGCCGGCCAGGGCCGCGACACCCTGTTCTTCGCCCGCCAGGGCTTCGAGATCGTCGCCCTCGACTACGTCGACGACGCCCTCGAGGCCATCGCGGCCAAGGCCACAGCGGCAGGGTTCGGCGACACGGTAGGGGTCGCCCTCCACGACGTCCGCGAACCCCTGCCCTTTGCCGACGGCGCCTTCGACGCGAGCTACAGCCACATGCTGTTCTGCATGGCACTCACTACCGCGCAACTCGAACGGCTCGCTGCCGAACTCCACCGAGTCCTGCGTCCCGGTGGCCTGGTCGTCTACACCGTCCGCCACACCGGCGACGCCCACTACGGCACCGGAACCCCCCGGGGAGACGACCTGTACGAGCACGGCGGCTTCATCGTCCACTTCTTCGACGACCGCCTCGTCCAGCGGCTGGCGACCGGGTTCGACCTCCTCGACGTCACCGAGTTCACCGAGGGTGACCTGCCCCGCCGCCTCTGGAGCATCACCATGCGCAAACCCGGCCACGGTCAGGTCACGCGGTGATCCCAACTCCCGAGGAGAAGCTCGCTTACCACCCCGAGTCACCGCTCGATCTCGCGCATGCGTCCGCATCGTTGCTCAGCTTCAGCTCCGCATGCTGAGGTGCTCGAAGTCCGCTCACTTCGAGGCGATCCAGGCACCGCGCAGACCAGCGTCCTCGCCGGTGACCTCGTAGACGCGCTTGTGCGGCCCGGGGACCATCTCGCGCCAGACCGAGGCGGCGAGGCCCTCCTCCTCGGCAGCGCGCAGCAGCCGGTAGAGGTTGCCATCGACCCCGCCTTCGTCAAGCAGCGAGCCCCGGAGCAGGGGAGGCTTGCGCCGACCACGATGCTCTGTTATCCATAGATTTGTGGAATATGAGACTCCGGCCGGCGGACGGGCCGACCTCTACGAGCAGCTCGCCCGGATCGGCAAGGTGGTCGTGCACCCCAAGCGCATCGAGCTGCTCGAGCTGCTCTGCCAGGCCGAGCGCAGCGTGGAGGCCTTGGCCGTGGCGACGGGCCTCAAGCTCTCGACGGCGTCTGCGCACCTGCAGGTGATGCGCCAGTCCCGCCTCGTCGAGACCCGCCGGGAGGGGACCCGCGTCTACTACCGGGCGGCTGGCGAGGAGGTCTGCCGCTTCGTCACTGCGCTCGGCGACCTCGGCCGGGCACGCCTGGCAGAGGTGGACCAGATCCTGCGCGCCATCGGGGCGGGCAGCGAGAGCGCCGAGCGGGTGACCCGTGCCGAGCTGCTCGGGCGCGCCCGCTCGGGCGAGGTGGTCGTGCTCGACGTCCGCCCGGTGGAGGAGTACGCGGCCGGCCACATCCCCGGGGCGGTCTCGCTGCCCTTGGAGCACCTCGAGGCCCGCCTCGGCGAGCTCGACCCCGGCCTCGAGGTCGTCGCCTACTGCCGGGGGCCGCTGTGCCTGCTCGCCCCCGAGGCGGTCGCGACGCTTCGTGCCCGGGGGCTGCGGGCGCGCTGCTTGGAGGACGGGCTCCCCGAGTGGCGCCAGGCCGGCTTCCCCGTCGCCGCCGGCACCGACACTCCCGCCACGGCACCGGCGGACGGGCGCGAGACGACACCGGGCTGGCGCCGATGAGCACCGCAGGGATAGCCGAGGTCGTCTACCTCGACCACAACGCCACCACGCCGGTCGCGCCCGAGGTGCTCGAGGCGATGCTGCCCCACCTGCGAGGCGAGTTCGGCAACCCGTCGAGCGACCACCCGACCGGGCGTGCCGCCCGCAGGGCCGTCGAGGAGGCCCGAGCACAGGTCGCCGCGCTCATCGGCGCCGCGGCCGACGAGATCGTCTTCACCTCCGGCGGCACCGAGTCGAACAACCTCGCCATCTTCGGCACCACCACAACGACGCCGGCCGAGCGGCGCCGGATCGTCACCTCCAGCGTCGAGCACCCCGCCACCGCCTCGCCCTGCGGGCGCCTCGAGGCGAGCGGGTGGGCGGTCACCCGCGTGCCGGTCACCCGAGCCGGCCTGCTCGATGCGCCAGCTGCCACCGCCGCGCTGTCGGGAGACGTGGCCCTTTGCACGATGCTGCTCGCCCAGAATGAGACCGGGGCGCTCCT
>JAJYDP010000554.1 GCA_021777365.1 Chloroflexota bacterium
CGGCGGTGGGGCCGGGCGCCTTCTCGATGATCTGGCTCAGGTACTTGCCCAGCCCGTCGTGGGTCATGCCGCGCTCGACCGGCACGCCCAGGCTGGGGACCTGCTGGAAGACGTACGTGTTGTTGGGTTTGGCGTAGATCGCCTCGGACAGGTCCTTGCCGACCTTGTTCTTGTCGATGTCGAAGGCCGCGACGAACTCGATGTCCCGGATGTGGTAGCCGCCCAGGTCGACGTGCATGATCCCGGGGATGAAGTCGCCGGGTTCCGCGTTCTCGTAGTAGTAGCGGCCCTGGACCAGGCTGCTCGCGCAGTTGCCCACGCCGATGATCGCGACGCGGATCTTCCCGTCCTTGCGCTTGGCCCGGGATGCGTGGCCGTTGCCGTTCCCCTCCGGGGACGCCGGTGTCAGCTTCGTGGTGTCGTCCACCTGTGCCTACTCCTCCGCTTGGCGCGCCTGCGCGCGTACATGCCAGATCCGCTGGAGCACCGTGATCGTGCTCAGGATGAACAGGATTCCGAGGGTTGCCGCCAGCCATGGCTGGCCACTGTGCAGGACGAGGGCGGCCCCACCGGGAAGCGCCAGCAGGCCGCCGGCTCCGGCCGGCGCGGTCATGCCTCCGGCCAGGCCGGTCGCGATGAGGCCCAGACCCATGATGACGACGCGTTCCGCCCTCGGCGCCACGCCGACGTCGCCCCCGAAGCCGAGCCCCTCGGCCCTGGCCCGGGTGTAGCTCACCAGGAACGCCGCGATCATGGCGAGCCCGGCGAGGGCCGGGAGCGCTCGATCGGCCACCGATGCGGTGCCGGCCACGATCCCGGCGTACAGCACGCCTTCTCCGGCGCGATCCAGCGTGCTGTCGAGGAACGCCCCGAACCGGGAGACCCGGCCCGTCGCGCGCGCGAGGCCGCCGTCCAGCATGTCGAAAGCCGCGAACAGCAGGCCCACGATGCCGGCGCCGATCCAGTTGCCGGTCGCGGCCAGCCCGGCCGCGGCACACACGCCGGCGAAGCCGATCACGGTCAGCCCGTTGGGCGTGAGACCCGCACGCCCCAGCGCCCGCGCGAGCGGAACGGCCAGCGCCTTGATCCGGGCCCTGGCCGACGGGGGCACCAGCGAATGCTCGGTCACGAGACAACCGCGGTCGTGGTCACGGGGGCGAAGAGCTCCTCCTGCCGCCGCTCGAACCGCTCGAATGCGTCGTGCCGGAGCGAGCAGATCACCTCGCGCCCGACCCGCCTCGTCTCGACCAGCCCGGCCGCACGGAGCGTGCGCAGGTGCCAGGAGACGAGCGGCTGCGACAGGTCGACCAGCTCCACCAGGTCGGTGACCGTGGCCGGCGCCTCGGCGAGCCGCCGGACGATGCGCAGGCGGGTGACGTCGGCCAGGGCCTTGTAGAAGGCGCGCAGCTCGCGCAGGTCCTCGGGCGCTGCGGCGATGGTCGCGATCGTCGATCGGATGCGGGCGGGGGAGGGCGTGTCGGGGCCTCACGTGAGCAGGACTTTATATAAAGTCCTGCTGATGCTAGCACCGCACGTCAAGTGTCGCGCCAGCGCCAGTGCCAGTGGAGGTCAGGCCACTCGCGGTCATCGCAGCGCTCGGGCCGTATCTCCCATCCGAGATCGAGCGGGTCCGGCTTCGCGTGATCGGATGTCTTCGCCTTCGTGTGCGGTGAGTGGTCGCCGGACTGGTTGTCGGGCTCCTCATGCTCCCCCGGTCCCGGATCTCCCCTTCGGCTGATGGCCGAGTCCGAGTGGTCGGGCGGGAGAGAGGCCGCAGGGAAATGTAACGCTCGCGACTATTACATTTGCGGGAAAGGTGTTATATTTCGGGCCACATGCCGGACGTTACCGACCTCGTGAATCGCCTGCGGGCCTCGGGTGGCGACGGGACTGCCATCGAGGTGAAGTCGGCCGCGGCCGGTCTGCCGCAGTCTCTCACGGAGTCCCTGAGCGCGCTCGCCAATCTCCCGGGTGGAGGCCTCGTCATCCTCGGGCTCGACGAGCGAACCGGCTTCACACCAGTCAAGCTCGGCGATCCCCAAGCGCTCAAGCAGGGACTCGCCAGCAAGGCGCGGGCGTATACGCCGCCGGTGCACCTCTCGATCGAGGATGGGACGGTCGACGGTGAGCCGGTGATCGTCGCGCGAGTCGCGGAGTGCGATCCGTCAGCCAAGCCATGCCGCGTCGCCGCCACCGGTCGTGCCTATCTCCGGGGCTACGACGGCGACTACGAGCTGTCAGCCCTCGAGGAACAGGCCTTCATGCTCCAGCGGAGGACCCCACGGTTCGACCGGGAGCCAGTCCCGGGGACCTCCGTCGAGGACCTCGACCCGCAACTGCGATCCGAGTGGATCCGAACCGCCAGGGAGCGTGACCCGGTGGGGCTGGGGCGGTTCACCGACGAGAGCGAGCTGCTCCGGCGGGCAGGGATCGCATCGCGTTCGGGCGAGCTGACGATGGCTGGTCTGCTCGCTCTCGGCATCCATCCGCAGCAATGGCTCCCCCGCTACGTGATCCAGCTCGCCTCGCGATTCACCACGCCGTCGCCCGACGGCGTCCGGGCCGCCGACGTCACGATTCTGAGCGGGCCGATCCCCGCGTTGCTGGCGGGCGCCATGAGCTGGGCGCGCAGGATCTTCTCCTCGGCGATCGTGAGCTCCTCGGACGGGGGCGTCCGGGATCGGCCCGAGTACCCGCTCGCAGCGTTCCGCGAGTTGATCGGCAACGCCCTGGTACATCGCGACCTGGCAGACTGGTCTTCGGGGCTCGCGATCGAGGTCCGCCACCTTCCCGATCGCCTGGTCATCATCAACCCGGGCGGCCTCTTCGGCATCACGGTGGACCGGCTCGGCGCGGAGGCGGTGAGCTCCCCGCGAAACGCGCAGCTGCTGACCATCTGCCAGTACGTCCGCTCTCCCGACGATGGCAACCGGGTCGTCGAGGCCCTCGCAACCGGGATCCCGATCGTGACCGCTGCGCTCCACGACGCGCACCTTCCCGAAGCGAGGTATGTCGACGAGGGGATCCGGTTCACGGTCATCCTCCGCCGTCACGAGCGCAGGCCGCGGACGCCGGTCACCGGCCGGACGGCTGTACGCGTCTGGAGCGCCCTCCGGGACTCGGGACAGGCGATCGACGATCTCGTCGAGGCCACCGGGCTCGCCGCCCCGAATATCAGACGCGTCCTCCGCGACCTCCGGAAGCGCGACCTCGCGGAGCAGCTCGGCGGACCGGGCCAGGTGACTCGCTATCGGCGGAAAGCGGGAAGATGATGACGAACACGTGGAGGATCTCGTACCAGGCCTCATTGTCACCCCCATTCCGACGGCAGCGACGCGCGCGTGGGCACGAGCGGACGACGACGCCGTTCGAGCTCGCAAGGAAGTTCCACCTGGCGAAGGTCTATCGCAAGCTCGACCTGCGCGCCCGAACGGAGCTTGCCCGCCACTTCGCCGCCCAGGTCGCCCCGCCGCCGCGATCAGCTCCCTCCTGATCAGGTTGCCTCCGCCAGGTAGCCGTCTCCCGCTGTTCCGGGCCATCGCTCTGGATGCGTGAGTGCGAAGTCTGCGAAGATCGGACCGTGAAGGTCGCAGAGGTGCCGGACGCTCGCGTTCCCGTCCCGCGGGTGCTGGCATGACGCGGCGCGCGCTCGTGCTCTTCGGCCTGATGTCGCTGATCTGGGGCCTCCCATACCTGTTTATCCGGGTCGCGGTCGCCGAGATCTCGCCGGCGACGCTGGTCTTCGCTCGCACCGGGATCGCGGCCTTGATCCTGCTGCCCATCGCACTCCTGCGTGTCGACCTCCGGCCGGTGCTGGCGCGCTGGCGCTGGGTGGTCGCCTTTGCCGCGGTCGAGATCGGCCTGCCCTGGGTGCTCCTGGCGTCCGCCGAGCAGCGCCTCACGAGCTCGCTCGCCGGCCTCCTGGTGGCGGGGGTGCCGCTGGTCGGAACCGTCATCGCTGTGGCGACCCGGGGTCGGGATCGCGTGGGCGGCTACGGTCTGCTCGGGCTGCTGATAGGGCTGGCCGGGGTCGCGGCGATCGTCGGCGTCAACATCGATGCGACGAACAGGACCGCATTACTGGAGATCGCGCTGGTAGTCGTGGGTTACGCCGCCGGGCCGGCCATCCTCGCTCGCCGGCTCGGTGGC
>JAJYDP010000555.1 GCA_021777365.1 Chloroflexota bacterium
GCCGCGGGGCTGGCGGTCGATGTGCTGGGGCTGTGGAAGCCGGGCGCGTCCGCGCGCGAGCGCATCGACGGCGTCCAGGTGCGCCGGCTGTCCGTGCAGCGCCACCAGGGCGCCGGCATCGGGACCTACCTGGCCGAGTATGCGGCCTTTTTCGCACGGTCGGCGGTGGCGGCCGCGAGCCTGCACGCGCGGCGGCGATACGCGCTGGCCCAGGTCGCCACGCTGCCCGACCCGCTCGTCTTCGCGATGGCCCCGCTGCGGCTGGACGGCGTTCCGGTCGTCCTCGACCTGCACGAGGCGATGCCGGAGTTCTTCCGGAGCCGCTTCCCGGCGGCGTCCCGTGGAGTGGTGCGGTCCGGGCTCCTGGCCGCAGAACGCGCGTCGATCGCGTTCGCGACGCATGTGCTGACGGTGAACGACGCGCTGGGCGACCGGCTCGTGTCGCTGGGCGTGCCGGCGTCGGAGGTCACGGTGGTGCTGAACAGCCCAAGGGCCGACCGGTTCGATCCGGCTGCGCACCCGGCTCGCGGGTTCATGGCGGACGGCCGCCTGCGCCTCGTCTACGCAGGTGCGCTCACGCCGCTGTACCAGCTCGACGTGGTGGTGCACGCGGTTTCGCTGCTCGTCCGCGGGGGCGACGACGGCGCGGACGGCGGTGCCGGCCGGGGCGCGGCCGCGCCTCTCGATGTGACGCTCGACCTGTACGGGCGGGGCGACGCCGAGCCACTGCTGCGGACCCTCGCGGCCGAGCGCGCGATCGGCGATCGGATCAGGTTCCACGGCCGGGTTCCGGTCGAGGAGGTGGCCGCTCGGATCGCCGAGGCAGACATCGGGCTCGCCCCGACGCGCCGCGACGCGTTCACGGATTTCAGCCTCTCCACCAAGATCTTCGAGTACGCGGCGATGGGGAAGCCGGTCGTCGCCTCACGGCTTCCCACGGTCGAGCGATATTTCGGGCCGGACGCGCTCGCCTACTTCGCGCCGGGCGATCCGTCCTCGCTGGCCGCGGCGGTGCGGCGGCTGGTGGACGATTCGAGCCTCCGCGAGGCCGCCGTCGCGGCGGCCTCCGAACGTGTCCGGGCGCTGTCGTGGGAGCGTGAGGCGGAACGGTACGTCGCGCTGATCAGGGGGCTCGCGGGGGCCTGACCCGGTCCGCCGCCCAGCGGTCGGCGAGCCAGCGGATGCCGCCGGGCGCGAGCCGCGCAGCGCCCGAATCGATCGCGGGTCCCGCGGCCAGGATGTCGTACCCGTCGATGCACAGGAGGTCCGGGAGCGCGCCGTGCTCGACGGCGCCGAGGTCCGGTGCCGGCGGAACTGCCGGCGCGACTGCCGGCGCTGTCGCTCGCGCCGTCTCGATGACGCGCCGCTGTGCCGTTTCGAGGCGGTAGCGGGGGCGGTCGGCGTGGACGGCGGCGATCCGGTCGGAGGCTCCCGGGTCACGCGCGAAGCGGATCACTCGACCCACCAGCCCCTTTGGCTGCTGCGCCGGGCGGGCCGCCCGCAGGGCCGCCTGGTAGCCGGCGTCGAGGTCCGCCGTCACGATGGTGCCGATCCCTGCCGGCAGCGGCTGGTCCCCCGGATCGTCCATGGTGACCAGGGTCAGGCGCTCCAGCAGTCCGCCGGGGAGTGAAGCGAGCAGGCGGGCTGCCTGCACGCGGTTGAACCCGACCACGAGCGGTAGCCGGTGCCGGCGAGCCGGCAGATCGGCGGCACCTGGCAGATCGGCGGCACCTGTCGGATCGGCGGCGCCCGGTGGCACGGGCTTGCTGGGCGCCGCCGTGACGTCTTCCCCCGGGACCGCCTCCACCGGGCCGTGCCGGCCCGCCGCCGATCCGGCAGCGGAGCGGTAGACGTCCACCAGGCGCCGCGCGACCGCGGCCGCCCCGAACCGGGCCTCGACCACCACCCGAAGGGCCGCGGGATCGAACGTCTCGCGGCGCGCCAGCGTCTCCAGGATCGCACCGGCCATCGCCCGCGGGTCGTCCACCGGCACGAGCGCGCCCGCAGCGGCCGGGTCGGGTCCGAGGATCCCCTCCGCGCCGCCCGACCGCGTGGCCACGACGGGCAGTCCGGATGCCAGTGCCTCGACCAGCACGACCCCGAAGGTCTCGTACCGGCTCGGATGCACGAAGACGTCTGCCCGGGCCATCGCGCCGGCCACCCCGGCCCGGTCGACGGCGGGATCGAACGCCACCGCGCCGGCCAGGCCCAGCTCCGCCGCCCGCGCGTGCCAGCCAGTCTCGTCCTCGCGGGTGGGCGACCGGCCGACCAGCCGCAACGTGAGGTCGGGCCGCTCCGCGCGGGCCAGGGCGAACGCCTCGAGCAGGGTGCCGATCCCCTTGTCCGGCTTGCGCGTGCCGACGTAGAGCAGCTCGCCGTGCCGCCGCTCCGAGGCCGGAGGCGCACGGAACAGCTCGACCGGCACGGTGTTCGGCACGACCTCCAGCCGCTCGTCGAGCACGCCCGCAAGATCCGGCAGCTCGGCGCGCAGCTCGGCGCCGAGCGCTTCCGAGACGACGACGATCCGCGCGGCCCCCTGCACGACCGAGGCATACCGGCGGCGGACGTCGGGGTCGCGGAGCAGGTCGCGGGTGCGCGACGAGTGCTCCGTGACGACGTACGGGATCCCGAGCATGCCGGCCGCTCTGGCCGCGAGCTCGCCGTCGGGGAACCCGGTGTGCGCGTGCAGCAGGTCGAAGGCCCCACCGCGATCGATCAGACCCTCCACGAACGGCACGAATGCGGCGAGGTGGTCGTCCCCTTCGCCGGCCGGCGAATCCTCCGGCCCCGACGCGACAGGCAACCGCGCCACGGGAACGTCCTCGAGATGGCACCACGTGCCCACCACCGCCGGCCAGCCCCCCGGTGTGAGGGCATCCGCGCGATCCCGCGCCGGCACGCTGCAGCGGGCATGGATCGCCTGCCGCTCGGGCTCGCGGCGCTCGGGCACGCGGCTCAGCCGGACGAACTCGAACGACGCGACCAGCGGCTCGACGTGCCCGGAGGCGACGAGGGCGTCGACCTGGTCGGCCACGAACGAGCCGCGCACCGGGTCGTCGACGGCGGGGTACCAGCGCGCGACGACCAGCACGCGGAGCGGCGGCATGGCGGGCAGTGTACGGCCCGCGGCACGCGCCGGCGTCCGACGTCCGAGCCGCGGGCACCTCGAGGTTCGGCCCGCGGCACGCGCCGGCGTCCGGCAGGCGGCATGCCTCGGCGCCCCGGTGGCCAGCCTGTGCCACGCGCCCCCGCCTGGCCCGCGGCTGCCCGACTACACTCGCTCCGTGATCGCCCGACGCCGGGCCATCGTGCTCGTGCACAACCCGGTGGCCCCGTACTCCCGCGCGCTCCGCATCGCCCGCTCGCTCGAAGCCGAGGGCTGGGAGGTCCTGATCGCCGGAACCGCGCGCACGGATCTTCCCGGCGAGGAGCTGGATGGGACGATCCGCATCGTTCGTGTCCGCCCCGCCGGTCCGCTCGCCGGTTTCGTCGAGCCCGCACGTGGCCGCCCGGCGTCCCTGGTCGCGCGCGGAGACGCGATCATCGGCGCCGCCGGCCGGCTCCTCGCTCGAATCCCCGGCCTGCGACTGCTCCGGGCAGCGCGCACCCCGACCCTGCGCCGCGTGCTGGGCATCCTCCGCTGGCCGCTCCCCGCGCGCGCCTGGACCGAGGGGCTCCGCCGCGCCCTGCCCCCCGCGGACCTGTACCACGCCTGCGGGATCGCCGCGCTCGTGGCCGCCACCGAGCTGGCTCGTGATGCCCGGGGACGCGGGTCGCGGGACGAGGCTGCCGCGGGCGGCCGAGAGCCGGACCGACACGCTGGCCGCGTGGTGTACGACGTCATCGACCTGTTCCTCGAAGGAAACGCCTACGCGACCATGCCCCGGCCCCTGAAGCGCCTCTACGAGCGCCGCGAGCGCGCGCTCGTCCGATGCACCGACGGCATCGTGACGGTGAACGAGGCACTGGCCGCCGAGCTGCGCCGCCGGTGGGCGCTCGCCGATGTGCCGGCGGTGGTGCGCAACTGCCCCCCGTACCATCCGCCACGCGACCCTCCCCCCGACGACCTTCGGCTCGCGACCGGGCTCCCCTCCAGGACCCGGCTCGTCCTGTTCCTGGGCATCCTGGGCGCCGACCGCGGGCTGCTC
>JAJYDP010000556.1 GCA_021777365.1 Chloroflexota bacterium
GACGCGGGTGCGGTGCGGGGCGTGGGGGCGCGCGGGGAGGGTGCGAGAAGCCCCGTCGCGGGTGTACGCTCGGCGCTTCTTCGACCGACCGAGCGAGGTGTGCCAATGACCCGGAACGTTCGCGGCGCGCTCTTGCAGACCGACTGGACCGGCGACAAGGAGTCGATGATCCAGAAGCACGAGGAGGCGGCCCAGGAGGCCCGTCGCCAGGGCGCCCAGGTGATGTGCTTCCAGGAGCTCTTCTACGGCCCCTACTTCTGCCAGGTCCAGGACGCGCAGTACTACTCGTACACCGAGCACATCCCGGACGGCCCTACCACCCGCCGGATGCAGGACCTCGCGAAGCAGACCGGCATGGTCCTGATCGTCCCGATGTACGAGGAGGACGAGCGGACGCCGGGGCTCTACTACAACACGGCCGCGGTGATCGACGCGGACGGCCGCTACCTGGGCAAGTACCGGAAGACGCACATCCCCCACGTCCAGGGCTTCTGGGAGAAGTTCTACTTCCGGCCCGGCAACCTGGGCTATCCGGTGTTCGAGACCGCGGTCGGCAAGGTCGGCGTCTACATCTGCTACGACCGGCACTTCCCGGAAGGGGCACGGGCGCTGGGCCTGAACGGCGCCGAGATCGTCTTCATCCCGTCCGCCACGAGCCGGGGCCTCTCCGAGTACCTCTGGCGGATCGAGCAGGTGAGCCACGCGGTGGCCAACGGCTACTTCGTGGGCACCATCAACCGCGTGGGGATCGAGCCGCTCGGCGAGGACGACTTCTACGGGCAGAGCTACTTCGTGGACCCCCGCGGCCAGTTCGTGGGCGAGGTCGGCGACGCGCACAAGCCGGAGCTGCTGGTCCGCGACCTGGACCTGGACAAGATCCTGGAGGTCCGGAACACCTGGCAGTGGTACCGCGACCGCCGGCCGGACGCCTACCAGGACCTGGTCCGGCCCTGATCGTCCCCAGCACCCCAGCGCAAGGGATCGGCCATGGACTTCGGGTTCACGCTCAAGCCTGACCGCCCCATCGACCGCGTCGTCAGCCTCGCGCGGCAGGCGGAGGCCGCCGGCTTCGGGTACGGCTGGCTCTTCGACTCGCACGTGCTCTGGCGCGACCCGTACCCGCTGCTGACGCTGATGGCCCAGGCGACCACGACGATGCGCCTGGGGACGTGCGTGACGAACCCGGCGACGCGGGAGCCGTCGGTCACGGCATCCGCCCTGGCCGTCCTCGACGAGCTGAGCGGCGGCCGCATGGACCTGGGCATCGGTCGCGGCGATTCGGCGCGGCGGGTGCTGGGCAAGTCGCCCACGACGATGGGCCAGCTCGAGGAGGCCGTGCACGTGATCCGGGCGCTGGTGGAGGGGCGCCCGATCGAGTACGAGGGCACGCTGCTGCAGCTCGGCTTCACGGCGGGGTACCCGCTCCCGGTGTGGATCGCCGGCTACGGCCCGGTCGCGCTGCGGCTGACCGGCCGCGTGGCGGACGGGGCGATGCTCCAGATCGGCGATCCCGACCTGATCCGCTGGTTCGTCTCGCAGGTGCGGGCCTCGGCGGTGGGGGCCGGGCGGGACCCGCGGGCGGTGCGGGTCATGGCGGCGGCGCCGGCACATGTCGGGGACCTGGCGGAGTGCCGCGACCGGGTGCGCTGGTTCCCGGCGCTGGTCGGCAACCACGTGGTCGATCTGGTCAACAAGTACCAGGGCGACGACCTGCCGGCGGGGCTCACGGCGTACATCCGGAACCGCCGCGGGTACGACTATCTCCACCACGCGGAGGTCGGATCCTCGAACGCCGAATTCGTCACGGACGACATCGTGGATCGCTTCTGCCTGGTGGGATCGGCGGAGGACCATGTCGAGAAGCTGAGGGCGCTGGCCGGGGCGGGCGTGGACCAGTTCAACCTCTACCTGATGAACGGCGACGAGGAGCGCATGCTGGAGATCTACGGCCGCGAGGTCATCCCGGCCCTCCGGGATGTCACGGCTGCGAGCACCTGAGCACGTCCGGTCGCAGGAACCGGCCCGGGTCCGGAACAGGGAGCCAGGAGGTCTGATCGGTGAGAACGCTCATCGCGAACGGCACCGTGGTCAACGCGGACGGCTCGACGCGGGCCGACGTCCTGGTGGACGGCGAGACCATTGCCCTCGTCGGCGCGGACCTCGCCGCCGCGGGCGTGACGGCCGACCGCACGATCGACGCGCGGGGCAGGTACGTGATCCCCGGCGCGATCGACGCGCACACGCACTTCGACATGCCCTTCGGCGGGACGATGTCGAAGGACACGTTCGAGACCGGGACCCGGGCGGCCGCGTTCGGCGGCACGACGACCATCGTCGACTTCGCGATCCAGTCGAAGGGGCGGTCGCTGCGGGAAGGCATCGACGCCTGGCACGCGAAGGCCGAGGGCAACTGCGCGATCGACTATGGGTTCCACATGATCGTGTCGGACGTGACCGACGCGGTGCTCGCCGAGATGGACCGGGTCGTCGCCGAGGGCATCCCGGAGTTCAAGCTGTTCACCGCGTATCCGGGCGTGCTCTACAGCGACGACGGCGCCATCTTCCGGGCGATGCAGCAGACCGCGAAGAACGGCGGCCTGATCATGATGCACGCCGAGAACGGGATCGCCATCGACGTGGTGGCCAACCAGAACGCCGAGGCGGGGCGCACCGATCCCTGGTACCACGGCGTGTCCCGCTACGCGGTCTTCGAGGGCGAGGCGACGAACCGGGTGATCCGGCTCGCCGAGGCGGCCGGCTCGGCCGTCTACATCGTCCACCTGTCGGCGCGCGACGCCCTCGACGCCATCCGGGCGGGCCGGGATCGCGGGACGCCGGTGTACGCCGAGACGTGCCCGCAGTACCTGTTCCTCTCGCTCGACGACCTGGGCAACGGCTTCGAGGGTGCGAAGTTCGTCTGCTCGCCGCCGCTCCGCCCGAAGGAGCACTGGGCCGAGCTGTGGAAGGGCCTGCAGGCCGACGACCTGCAGGTGGTGAGCACGGATCACTGCCCGTTCGACTTCCACGGTCAGAAAGAGCTGGGGCGCGGCGACTTCCGCAAGATCCCGAACGGCCTGCCCGCGGTGGAGGACAGGCTCGACCTGATGCACGACGGCGGCGTCGTGGGCGGGCACATCTCGCGGGAGCGGTGGGTGGAGGTCTGCTCGGCGGCGCCCGCCCGCATGTTCGGGCTGGCGGGACGCAAGGGCGTGGTCGCACCCGGCGCGGACGCGGACCTGGTGGTCTACGACCCGAACCGCCGGCACACCATCTCGGCCAGCACGCACCACATGAACGTGGACTACTCGTGCTACGAGGGGCGCACCGTGCAGGGCGGCTCGGACGTGGTCCTGAGCCGCGGCAGGGTGATCGTCGAGAACGGCCGCTACCTCGGCACGAAGGGGGACGGCCGCTTCCTCAAGCGGGCACCAACAGGGGACGCGCTGCGCCGCGGCCTGGCCTGAGGCAGACAGCAGGCAGCGCCACCACGCCCCTCGCGGCCAACAGGGCGGCCTGCCCGTCCAGGCACGCTGCCGCGAGAGCGCGACGCCGTATCTGGCCGGGAATCCCCCAGGGCGTTGCCGGCGGCAATAGCAGACGCGCCAGGGTCCGGCCGACGCCGCGCCGCCGCCCGCCGAGGGCTGCGGTCCGGCGTCGGCGATCACGGACTCCGGGGTCGGGGCCTCTGGCCGAGCCGGCGACGGGGGTCGGAGGCCCTGCCAATGCGCCGGGATCGCCGCCGGAGCCGCGTTACCTCGCACGGCAACGCTGCGGAGGATATTTGCCAGGACAACGTGCGGCGAGCGCACGCCGCACGGGTGACGGCCGCGAGGCGCACGCCGCTCCGACGTACGCGCGGCTACCTCGTGCGCGGGAAGCCGAGATCCACCTTCGAGGTGCCCGGGTCCGGCCAGCGCGAGGTCACGACCTTGGCGCGCGTATAGAACTGGACCCCCTCGGGGCCGTACATGTGCAGGTCGCCGAACAGCGACGACTTCCAGCCGCCGAACGAGTAGTACCCGACCGGCACCGGGATCGGCACGTTGATGCCGACCATGCCCACGGTGACGTCGAACTGGAACTGGCGGGCGGCGCCGCCATCCCGCGTGAAGATCGCCGTACCGTTGCCCCAGGGGTTGTCGTTG
>JAJYDP010000557.1 GCA_021777365.1 Chloroflexota bacterium
CATCCGCCGCGCCACCAGCCGCGCATCCGCCGCGCCACCAGCCGCGCATCCGCCGCGCCACCAGCCGCGCTTTGCGCCCGGCGCACGAAACCGACGCCGCGCCCGGGTCTCGGGTCGTTCCCGTGCACGGCGCGCACGAAAGCGGCACGCCGGGGCCAAACGGGGGGGGTCCCGTGCGTCCCACGCACAGACCCGGCACGCTGGCCGTCCGCCTCGTCGCGTTCATGCACCCGGTGCAAACCCGATCCGGGCACGTGCGCGGCCGGCGGCGCGCGGCGCGGCCGAGCTGCCGGTGGCCGAGCTGTCGGTGGCCGAGCTGCTCAGGGTGCGGACGCTACGGCGTCGCCGTCATCGAGTTCATCTCGTAGCCGGAGTAGCCGGTGCTGGCGGGTTCCGGGCCGCGGATGTCGGTCCAGATCGGCTGCGAGTGCGGGGTCGAGCTGCTCGCGCCGAACACGGTCATGCCGTTGTAGTCGCCGATGAACTTGCCGCCCGAGAAGAAGGTGTCCTGGTTGGGATACGACGGGGCGGTCGACACCATCGCCGTCGACACGGCGTTCGGTGTCCCGCTGGAGATCGACACGTCCACGACGTACTGGTCGTAGCTGTTCCCCGCGGCAACCGTGGTGTACGGTCCATCGGCCTGGCTGAACGAGACGTAGGCGCCGCCGGTGCCGTCAGGCACGATGGCCGGGAAGAACTGGTTGTCGCTGGCCGAGTTGCCGGTCAGGGTGATGAGGGAGCTCGCGCCTGCGCCGGTCCCCACGTGCGTCTGGCCGACGCCACTGGCCGCGTCGGTCCACGCGATCCACGGCGTGGTGCCCACCATCGCAAGCACCGGGAAGGAGTTGTCCCGGAAGTTGAAGCCGGGCAGGGGGCTGGGCAGGTCGATGTCGGTCGCAATGGTCTGGGGGACCGTCGAGCTCCATCCGGCCACGCCGAGCCAGTGCGCGAGCATCACGCTGCCCGCCGTCGCTGTAGCGCTCGGGTACTCCTCCCACGTAATCCAGAACCCGCCGCTGCCGTCGGGCTGGATCGAGGAGCCCTGGGAGTAGATAGAGCCCGGAGCGGTGAGGATCTGCTGCAGGACCGGCTTGCCGCTCCCCGTCGAGAACACGGCGATTCGGATCGGCGACGCAACCCCGTTCCCCGAGCACGACGCGTACTGCGTCCACGAGACGAAGACCTGGCTGTGCGCCGGATCCGCCGCGAGCGCCGGTTTGTCCTGGAACTGGGCCTGCGAGTTGGCCGCGATCTGGTAGTAGCTCCAGCTCGTGCTCGTGGGAGCGCGCCAGAGCAGCTCCACGCCACCGACGTTGCAGCGGTAGTAGTTGAAGAACAGCGAGCTGTAGTAGACGAAGCCGCCGCCGGTCGCCAGCTGCGGGTCGCCGGCCGCGTTGTACGTCGCGTGCGGGAACACGTCGATCGGACCGGCATCGTTCCACGTCGTGCCGTCGCTCGACCAGTAGAAGCCGTCCTGCACGATGCCGTTGTACGAGTTGTAGTCGTTCGCGCCGGCGAACAGGGCGGCCGGGTTCCCGGCGGCGTCCGTGTACAGGGGGCTGCTGCCGGTGGCGATCCACGTCTCGTTGACCGGGCGGCCCGTGCCATGGCAGTTCGTGATGTAGTTCGTGGGGCTCGTGCCAGGGGCGGGCGTTCCGCACGTGGCGGTCCCACCGCCTCCCCCACCCCCGCCGTGCGGCGGCTTGTGCGCCATCACCTGGACCACGCCCGAGACGTGCGGTCCCCGCGCGATGGGCGCGGGGTCCCCGCTTGCCGGGGGTTGTGCCGCCGTGACGAGCGAGGTGCTCGTGGCCAGCAGGAGGAGGATCGCCGGGATCGCGGCGAGTCGGCGCGGGGCGCTCACCTGTGTCACCCTCCGTGAGCCCGCCCGATGGGATGGCCGGTGCGGGACGTCCGGATTATGCCTCGGCGCGTTGCCTCAGCGGCCCGCCGCCCGAGAGACGCGGTCGAGCGTGGGCTGGTCGGAGGCGACCAGCAGCGTGACGGTCCTGCCGGAGACGCTCTCGAGATGGGGGCCGGCCCCACCCGCGCCCTGCGACGCCCCGAGCAGGCGTCCGGCCGCCGTCGCGAACGCGTCGGCGTCGCCGGCCGTCGCCCACGTCGAGCGCCACGCGATGACCCACGCGCCGGCCGGGCCGTTCCACTCCACGACCTGGTCGCCCAGCCAGTCGGCCGCCAGCCCGGTCGCGTCGGCAGTCGGGAGCGCCTGGGCGAGCCAGACCTGGAACGTGAGCTCCCCCATCGTGTCGAGATACGTGCGCGTCCAGCCGCTCCCCAGAGTCTTGCCGAGCGCCGGCGCGACCACCGGCGTCGGGTGCCAGCCGGCCAGGTAGCGGTCGGGGTGCAGGATCTCGGACGTGGAGCCCGGCGGCCGCGCGTAGGCCCGGTCCACCGCCGTCCAGCCGCCCTCCTGGTAGAGCGCCGTCACGAACGACAGCCCGTCGAGGTACGGGAAGAGCAGGGTGCGGCTGACCAGGGCCGGCGTTCCGGGGGGCACCGGCGGCTGAAGCGACTGCAGGAGCAGCTGTCCGAGATCCAGCAGGTCGGAGAGCGAGATGTGGGCCTGCATCCACAGGCCGCTGAGCAGGGTCGCGTCGCCCTCGATCAGCGCGTGCAGCGCCAGCACCCGGTCGGTCGGGAACGAATCGTTTGCGCCGAGCTTCGCGAAGTCGAAGTGCTGGTCCTGCAGTGCGTGCGTGTACTCGTGCGCGACCGTGAAACGCGCGGTCAGGCCGAAGTCGCCGAGGCGGTTGACGATCGTCATGGAGTGGGTCGCGGGGTCGTAGAAGCCGAGGACCTGCGAGGAGAGGGTGTCCAGCGAGACGGCCCGCAGGTCGAGTCCGGGGCTCGCGAGGCCGAGGCGGACCAGGAGATCCTGCTCGGCGGCCATCGCGGCGACGGTGTCCGGGGCGTCGAGCTGCAGCTCGAGCGACTGGCGGAGCTGGGCGGGGTCGATGATCCGGGTGGGGACGGGGTGCAGGGGCTCCAGCTGGCGAAGCGGCGGCACCTGAACCTCGACGGCGGCAACCTCCGCCGCGAGGTCCTGCGATGGGAGGGGTGTAACCGATGAGAGGGGGGTCGCAGCCGCCGTGATCGTCGGACCGGCCGCGATCGTCGGACCGGTCGTGGTGCCGGCGGTGACGCTGGCGCCCGACGTGGTCACCGGAGGGCGCGCGACGTCGCTGCGGAGCCACACGGCGGACGCGCTCGCGGCGAGGATCACCACGACGGCCACGGCGAGGCGCGCGAACCGGGCGCGTCCACGGCGCGACGGAGGGCGGGTGCCGGTCAGAGGCGGCGACGGCTCGCGCACGTCGGGCACCGTCGGCTCCGGGTCGGTCATGGCCCGCGCCGTCGGGTCCGGGTCGCGCACATGGGGCACGGCCGGGTCCGGCTCGCGCACGTCGGGCACGCCCGGGTCCCGGTTGGGCGCACGGGGCAGGGCCAGGTCCGGCTCGCGCACGTCGGGCACCGTCGGCTCCGGGTCGGTCATGGCCCGCATTGTGGCAGGCCCGCATGGTCGAGCAAACCGGGTCGGGCGATTCAGCGGGCTGAGCTTCCTGTCAGTTGCCACTCCCGGGAGCGCGCGCCGGGTCCGCCGCCACGATGAACCCTGGATGAGGCCTGGGACGGGCCGGTTTCGTGCACAGCGGGGTCGATCGGGTCGGCCGGGCTACGCGGTTCCGGGCCCGGCTTCCGCCGTGCGCTCACGGGGGGAGCGGTCGGCAGCTTTGGACCCGCCGCTCGTTCCCAGGGCGTGCGTCTGGCGGGAGCCAGGGGCGATGGGGAGCTCAGCCGTTCCTCGGGTGAGCATCTGGCGGGTTCCCGCCTCTTCGCGCTCCCCCGAGGTGCATCTGGCAGGTGGTGCCGCCATGTCGGGACGCGCCGACCGCGCCCATGTCGGGACGCGCCGCCGACCGCGCCCACGCCGACCGCGCCCACGCCGACCGCGCCTATGTCGGGACGCGCCGATCGCGCCCATGTCGGGACGCGCCGCCGACCGCGCCCATGTCGGGACGCGCCGCCGACCGCGACCACGCCGAGCGCGACCACGCCGATCGCGGCCACGCCGACCCTCCGGACGCCACATGTCGCCTCCCCGATACGAGCGTTGAG
>JAJYDP010000011.1 GCA_021777365.1 Chloroflexota bacterium
GATGCCGGCCCGTTCGAGCTCGTCGATGATGCGGCTGGCCCGGTTGAAGCCGACCTTGAGCCGCGTCTGGAGCATGGACGTGCTGGCCTTGCCGCTCGACACCACCAGTTCGGCGGCCCGGGGCGTCATCTCGTCCTCGGCGAGCTGCAGGAGCCAGGCGAACTGGCCCCCCTCCCCCGACTCCTCGCCGCCAGCCACCACGTCGGGGTCGTAGTCGGGCTCGGGCGCCTGCCTGCGCCACTGGTCGGCGACCGCCTGAACCTCGTGGTCGCTCACGAAGACGCCCTGCAGGCGCACCGCGCGCGGCAGGTCGGCCGGCTGGTAGAGCATGTCGCCGCGGCCGATCAGGTCCTCCGCGCCCGGGGCGTCCAGGACCGTGCGGCTGTCCACGTTGGACGACATGGCGAACGCGATCCGGCTCGGGACGTTGGCCTTGATGAGGCCGGTCACCACGTTGACGCTGGGCCGCTGGGTGGCCAGGACCAGGTGGATCCCCACCGCCCGCGCCTTCTGGGCGAGCTTCACGATGGGGTCCTCGACCTTGCGGCCCTCGCGCATCATCAGGTCGGCCAGCTCGTCCACCACGATCACGATGTAGGGCAGGCGCTCCTGCTCGGCGACACGGGGACTGGCGTTGTACGAGGCGATGTTCCGTTCGCTGCGGGCGGCGAGCGCCTTGTACCGCTCCTCCATCTGCCGCACGGCCCAGCCCAGCGCCGCCTTGGCATCGCCGGGCTCCACGATGACGTCCGTCAGCAGGTGGGGCAGGTCGCGGTAGGAGGCCAGCTCGACGCGCTTCAGGTCGACCAGGATGAGGCGCACCTGGTCCGGCCGGGCGCGCATCAGGATGCTGGTGATGAGGGCGTTGACACAGACGCTCTTGCCGGAACCCGTGGCGCCCGCGATCAGCAGGTGCGGCATGCGGGCCAGGTCCACCGCGTAGGCCTTCCCCGACACGTCGCGCCCGAGGGCGAACGTGAGCGGGCTGACGGCCTCCGCCATGCGGGCGTCCTCCCAGATGCCCCGGAACCCGACCACCTCCGCGTTGTGGTTGGGGATCTCGATCCCCACCACGTCCTTGCCGGGAATGGGCGCCTCGATCCGGATGGAGCGCGCCGCGAGGGCCATCGCCAGGTCGTCGGCCAGTGCCTCCACGCGCGAGAGCTTGACGCGCGGGTCCGGCTTGACCTCGTACTGGGTCACCACGGGACCGATGTTCTGGCCGATCACGGTGGCCGGGATCTGGAAGCTGCGCAGCTTCTCCTCGATGATCCGGCGGTTCCGCGCGTGGTCCAGTTCCGCCGATCCGTTGGTGGGCCGGTCGGGATCGAGCAGGGCCGGGTCCGGCAGGGCCCAGGGGCGATGCTCCAGGGTGGGCGGCGCGTCCACGGCCTCCAGCAGGTCGTCGCCGGGGAGCGCATCCCGTCCCTCTGCCGAGGCGCCGGCGGCCCCGGCTGCCGCGGCGAGCCCGCCGGCGGCGGTCGCACTCGCCCCCGCGGGGCCACCCTGGGCGGCGCCCGCCCGTGCCGCGGCATGCTCGCCGGACCAGACCGTCTGGCTCAGCGGCGCCGGGCTGGGGATCGGCTCCGGGAGCTCCGGCCGGTCGGCCTCCTCTCCCTCCTGGTCCGCTGCCTGGGTAGGACGCCGGATCGCCGCGTCGCGAGGCACGCGCCCGTTGCGCGTCGGCGCAGCGCTCTCCCGGCGGCCGTTCGCCACGGGCGTGGCGAGCGCGCCGGCGACCGCGCGACTCCCCACCACGACGGGGCTCAGCAGGCCGCGGATCGTGAGGTTCAGCAGCAGCGCGATCCCGGCCAGCAGCAACCCCAGCAGCACCACGAACGCGCCGGGAGGACTGAGCAGCGCGGAGAGGCCGCCCGACAGCTCGGAGCCGAGCCAGCCCCCGCCGTCGGCGAGCGCGGTCCCGGAGGTCCCGTGTCCCCAGACCAGGTGGAAGAGCCCGATCCCGCCCAGGAACGCCACCAGGGCGCCGAGCGCCGAGACGCCCCAGCCCGTGCCCGCGCTCGGCGCGCGCTCCACGAACGCGCCGGCCACCAGGAGCAGGATCGGGAGCAGCCACGCGCCCTGCCCGAAGGACGGGCGGAGCAGCTCGTTGACGTACCGGTTCAGGATCCCCTGCCCCGGCAGGAAGAGGGCGATCAGGGTGACGGCCCCGGCCACCAGCAGCACGATGCCCACCAGCGTCCGCGTGAGCTCCGGCGAGAGGCGCAGGTCGATCGACGGGCCCCTCGACCGGCGGCGGGTCGTGCGCGCGCGGGTGCGCGTGGCGGGTGCGCGTCGGCGGGTCGCCACCTAGACCTCCACCACCACCGGGAAGACCATCGGCCGGCGCTTGGTCTGCTCGTACAGGAAGCGGGAGAGGCCGTCCTTGATCTGACTCTTGAGCAGGGCCACCTCGCTGGTGTGCTCCTCCGGCCGGGCGATGGCGTGCAGCACGCGCTGGGCCGCGGCGCCGATGACCGGATCGGCCAGGTCGTCCACGAAGCCCCGCGTGACGATCTCCGGCTCGCCGATGACGCGCCCCGTCTGCTTGTCCACCGTGACGACCACCAGGAACATGCCGTCGCTGGCGAGGGCGCGGCGGTCGCGCAGGACCACGTCCCCCACCTCGCCCACGGAGAGCCCATCCACGAAGACGTAGCCGGAGCTCACGGGCTGGCCGCGCCGCGCCGTGCCGTCCGCGCGGAACTCGACGGGCTGACCGTTCTCCACGATGAAGATGTTCTCCGGCGCCACCCCGACCTCGCTGGCGAGGCGTCCGTGCTGGACCAGCATCCGGAACTCGCCGTGCATCGGGATGAAGTACTTCGGGCGGGTCAGGTTGAGCATGAGCTTGAGCTCTTCCTGGCTGGCGTGCCCCGAGACATGGGCATGCCGGATGGCGTGGTAGATGACGTTGGCGCCCTGCTTGAAGAGGTTGTCGATGGTGCGCGCCACGTACTCCTCGTTGCCGGGGATCGGGCTCGCGCTGACGATGACCGTGTCCCCCGGCTCCACCTCCACCCAGCGGTGGTCGCGGTTCGCCATCCGGGCGAGCCCGGCCATCGGCTCCCCCTGCGCGCCGGTGGTGGCGATCACCAGGCGGTCCACCGGTGTGTTCCGGATCTGGTCCTTCGCGATGAGCTGGCCGGCCGGGTAGTTCAGATAGCCCAGGTCCGTCGCGATCCGGACGTTCTGCTCCATGCTCCGCCCGACCACCGCGACCTTGCGCTCGAACGAACCCGCGGCGTCGAAGACCTGCTGGACGCGGGCGATGTTGCTCGCGAAGGTGGCCACGATGACCCGGCCGTCGAGCGGCTCGATGATCTCGCGGAACGCCTCCCCGACCGTCCGCTCCGACGGCGTGTACCCGGGGTTCTCGGCGCGCGTCGAGTCCGAGAGCAGGCAGAGGACGCCCTCCGTGCCGACCTGCGCAAGGGCCGCGAAGTCGGAGAGCTTGCCGTCCACGGGCGTGTGGTCGAACTTGAAGTCGCCCGTGTGCACCACGATCCCGACCGGGGTCCGGATGATCAGGCCCATCGCGTCCGGGATGGAGTGTCCGATGCGGAACGCGCTCACGCTGAACGGTCCGACCGTCACGGTCTCGCCGGCGTCGAGTGCCAGCATCGGGTTGTTGGTCAGCCGGTGCTCCTTGACCTTCCCCGAGAGCAGGCCGCGGGCGAGCGTGGAGGCGTAGATCGGGACGCCCGGGAAGTCCGGCAGGACGTAGGGCAGGCCGCCCACGTGGTCCTCGTGCGCGTGGGTGATGATGAAGGCCCGGACGGCCTCCCGCCGCTCCCGCAGGTACGTGACGTCGGGGACCACGAGGTCGATCCCGAACATCTCCTCGTCGGGGAACATGAGGCCGCAGTCGACGACGATGATGTCGTCGCCGTACTCGAACACGTACATGTTCTTGCCGATCTCGCCCACGCCGCCGAGCGGGATGATGCGCAGAGGCGTCCCCTCGCCCGAGCGGAGCCGCTCCGGGCGTGCTGCCGATTCGCTCGGCTTCGGCGCGGGGCCCGCGCCGGGGCTGGTGGGAGCGGCCACCGACGGCGGCGTGGCCGGTCGGCGGGCGGTTCGTGCTGGCATCAGAAGAGTGTCATCTGGTCGGTCTGTCCCCCGTCCTGGGTCGGGTCCGCGACGGACGGCGCGGGCCGCGAGAGATCCTGGAGTGCCTGGTCGACGGCATCCCGGTCGACGTCGGGCGCGGAGAGCCCGGTCGCGGCCGCATCGGGTGCAGCGGCAGCTGGCATGATCGGCGTCGCGGCCCCATCGGGCGTCGCGGCAGCTGGCACGATCGCCGTCGCGGCCGCAACCTCCGACGACTCTCCGGGCGCCGTGGTGTCCGCCGGGCCCGCCGGTGCGGCGAGCTGACCGGCCGTGCCCACGTCACGGAGCCGGTCGTCGTCCGTCCCGGCATCCCCGGCCCTGGCCGCGGCTCCGACGGTCGGCGAGTCCTCCCCGTCCCCCCTTCCCGCGAGCGACGCCGAGCGCGCGACGCGCGCGTCGATCAGGACCTGCGGCAGGTTGGCCATGTCGGCGACGAGCGTCTCCCTGAGGGCGGCCTGCCTGAAGGCCGCGGCTGGATGGTACATCGCGTAGGCGACCGCGGACGGGGCTCCAGTGCCCGGATCGACCGGCCTGACGGTGCCGTGAGCCGAGGAGATCCTCGCCCCCGGCATGAACGTGCCGAGCGAGAAGCGCCCCAGCGTCACGATCACGGCCGGGTCGAGGAGCGCGAGCTGGCGACGCAGGTAGCCGGCGCACGCCGCGATCTCGTCCGGCTCCGGGTCGCGGTTGCCGGGCGGGCGGCACTTGACGACGTTTGTGATGAAGACCTCGTCGCGACGCCAGCCGAGCAGACCGAGCAGCTCCTCCAGCAGACCGCCGGCCGCCCCCACGAAGGGGCGGCCCTGCTGGTCCTCGTTCTGGCCCGGTCCCTCGCCGACGAAGACCACCTCCGTGTCCGGGTGCCCCTCGCCGGGGACCGCGTGGGTCCGACCGCGGTGCAGACGGCAGGCGGTGCAGGCGCGGACCTCCGCGGCGATCTCCTCGAGCGCCGCCGCCCGCTCCCCCGGGGTCACGCGGTCCCGCCGGCCGGGAGGCGCGCTCGACGGCCGTCCGGCACGGCCGCCTCAGGCCCCCACGGCGGCCGCCCGCCGGGACGCGGCCGCGAGCCACCCGCGGGCCACCAGGAGTTCCGCGATCTGGACCGCGTTGGTCGCGGCGCCCTTCCGCAGGTTGTCCGCCACCACCCAGAAGGCCAGGCCCCGTCCGTCCGCCATCGAGGCATCGGCGCGGATGCGGCCGACATAGACGTCATCGGTCCCCTCGGCGCTGGTGGCGAGGGGGTAGCGGTGCTCGTGCGGCTCGTCCACCACGACGACCCCGGGCGTCGCCGCGAAGAGCGCCCTGGCGCCCTCCGGCGTCAGCGGCTCCCGGGTCTCCACGTGCACCGCCTCCGAGTGCCCCACGAAGACCGGCACCCGGACGGCCGTGCAGGAGACCCGCAGGTCCGGCATGTGCAGGATCTTGCGGCTCTCGGTGACGACCTTCCATTCCTCCCTGGTGTACCCGTTGTCAAGGAAGACGTCGATCTCGGGGAGGGCGTTGAACCCGATCGGATGGGGGTAGACGCGCGCCTCCTTGGGCGCGCCGGCGGCGTGCGCGCGGACCTGCGCCTCCAGCTCGTCCACGGCCTTCTCGCCGGTACCCGCGACTGCCTGGTAGGTGTCCACGATCACGCGCTCCAGTCCCACGGCGTCACGGAGGGCCATGAAGAGCGGCATGAGCTGCATGGTCGAGCAGTTGGGGTTCGCCACGATCCCCTCGTGCGTCGCGGCGTCGCCGTCGTTCACCCCGGCCACCACCAGGGGGACCCCGGGCTCCATCCGCCACGCCGAGGAGTTGTCCACCACGGTGCAGCCCCGCCGGGCCGCCTCGGGCGCGAGCGCGCGGGAGACCGAGCCGCCAGCCGAGAAGAGCGCGACGTCCACCCCCTCGAACGCCTCGGGGGTCGCCTCGATCACCGGGTAGATCCGGCCGTCCACGGCGAGGGTGGTGCCGGCGGACCGGGCCGAGGCCATGACCCGCAGCTCCCGGAACGGGAACGCGCGCTCGTGGAGGATGTGGATCATGGTCCGGCCGACGAGCCCGGTCGCGCCGCAGACGGCGACGACGGGTCGGGGATCGGCGGGCTTCGTCTGGGGCATGGCGGTGCTGACTCCGTCTGGGTGGGCGATGGCCCGATGATACCCCGCGGGCACCGGTGCCCGGCGAGCGGCGACCGACTCGACCGGCCGGGCGGGCGGGAGACGCGTGCGGCCAGGGACAGGCTCGACCGGCCGGGCCGGCGTTGCCGGGGATGGAACGAGACCGGGACCCTGCGGCCCCGGTCTCGCTGGTTCGCGCTGGTCACGGCCCGCCTGGCGGGCCGCCAGGTCAGGCGTTCTGCCGCGCCAGGTGCCGCTGCATGGCGGCCTTGCGCGAGAGGTTGATGCGACCCTGCCGGTCGATCTCGGTGACCATCACCATGACCTCGTCGCCGATCGACACCACGTCCTCGACGCTCGGGACGTGGTAGTCGGCCAGCTCGCCGATGCGCACCAGTCCCTCCTTGCCGGGGAGGATCTCGACGAACGCCCCGAAGGTCATGATGCGGGTGACCTTGCCGAGGTAGGTCGCGCCCACCTCCACGTCGCGCGTCAGCCCCTCGATGGTCTGGATCGCGCGGCGCAGGTTCTCGCCGTTCACGGCGGCGATCTCCACCGAGCCGTCGTCCTCGACGTTGATCTCGGTGTTGGTGTCCTCCTGGATCTTGCGGATCATCGAGCCGCCCTTGCCGATGATGTCGCGGATCCGGTCGGGGTTGATCTTGATGGTGACGATGCGCGGCGCGAAGTCGCTCATCTGCGCGCGGCTCTCGGGCAGCACGTCCAGCATCTTCCCGAGGATGAAGAGGCGCGCCACGCGGGCCTTCTCCAGCCCGTCACGGATGATGGACTCGTTGATCCCCTGGACCTTGATGTCCATCTGCAGGGCGGTCACGCCCGCGTCGGTGCCGGTGACCTTGAAGTCCATGTCACCGAACGCGTCCTCCTTGCCCAGGATGTCGGTGAGGACCGCGTACCGGCCGTTCTCGCCGCTGACGAGGCCCATGGCCGCGCCGGCGACGGGCGCCTTGAGCGGCACCCCGGCGTCCATGAGGGCGAGGGTCGAGCCGCAGGTCGACGCCATCGACGTGGAGCCGTTCGAGGTCACGCACTCGCTGACGAGCCGGATCACGTACGGGAACTCGTCCGCGGACGGGAGGACGGGGACCAGCGCGCGCTCGGCGAGCGCGCCGTGCCCGATCTCGCGCCGGCCGGGCCCCCGCATCGGCTTGTTCTCACCCGTGCTGTAGGGCGGCATGTTGTAGTGATGGATGTAGCGCTTGGACTCCTCGGGGCTGATCGTGTCGATCCGCTGGACGTCGGACGAGGGGCCCAGGGTGGCGACCGTCAGCGCCTGCGTCTGGCCGCGGGTGAAGAGACCGGACCCGTGGGCGCGCGGCAGCAGGCCCACCTCCACGGAGATCGGACGGATCGTGTCGAGGTCGCGACCGTCCATCCGGATCCCCTCCTCGAGCACCAGCTCGCGGACGGTCTTCTTGTGGATCAGCGTGGTGAGCGACCGCGACAGGCGGACGTCCCGACGGGCGGCCTCGAAGACCGCGTCCGCGCCCTCCTGGTCGCCGTCCCGTCGCATCCGGATCGACCGCGCGACGGCATCGTGGAAGCGATGGATCCGACCGGGCAGATCCTGCCCGAACCGGGCCACCAGCCCTGCGGTCGCCTGTGCGTCGGCCAGCGCGCGGTGGCTCGTCTCCTGTGCGACGCCGAAGAAGCGCGCCAGGTCGGCCAGCTTGTAGCCCTCCTGGTCCGGGTAACCCTCGCGGGCGAGCACCAGGGTGTCCAGGTACTGGCCCGGCTGGTACCGGGTGCCGTCTCCGGCCGCCGCCTCGAGGAACCCGAGATCGAAGCCGATGTTGTGCCCCACGAGCACGGCGTCCCCGGCGAACTCGCGGAACTGCCGCACCGCGTCCGCGGGGACGGGCGCCCCGGCGACGTCCGCGTCGGCGATCCCGTGCATCTGGTTGCCCACGATCGTACGACCCGGGTTCACGAAGGTGGACCACTGGCCGACGACCTCGGTGCCACGGAGCTTCACCGCGCCGATCTCCAGCAGCTCGGAGAGCTGGGGGTCGCGGCCGGTGGTCTCCACGTCGACCACGACCAGCTCGCGGCCCTGCTCCACGGCGGCCACGAAGTCGAGGACGCTCTCGGTTCCGGGCTCGAGATACGGGGTGCGCTTGGCCTTGCCGACCTGCGCGCGGAGCTGCTCCTGGAGGTCCAGGATGGGAGCGAGGCTCCGGTGGCCGAAGACGATCGCGTCGGCCATGACGGCCTCCGACAGGATCTTCGCACCGGCCTCGACCATCATGATCGCGTCGCGCGTGCCGGAGACCACCAGGTCCAGCTCGGACTCGTCGAGCTGGCTCATGGTGGGGTTGAGCACGAACTCGCCGCCGATCCGCCCGACCCGCACGGCGGCCACCGGGCCCTGGAACGGGATCTCGCTGATCGTCAGCGCGGCCGAAGCGGCGATGGTGCCGATGACGTCCGGGTCGTTCTCCTGGTCCGCCGAGAGGACGGTCAGGACGACCTGCACGTCATCCTTGTACCCGGCCGGGAAGAGCGGCCGGATGGGTCGGTCCGTGAGCCGGGCCGCGAGGATCGCCGCCTCGGATGGCCGCGACTCGCGCTTGATGAAGCCGCCCGGGATCTTGCCGGCGGCGTACATCCGCTCCTCGAAGTCCACGGTGAGCGGGAAGAAGTCGAGCCCGGGCCGCGGGTCCGAACGGTTGGCCGTCCCGAGCACCACGGTGTCCCCGTAGCGCACGGTGACGGAACCGCCCGCGAGACGCGCGAGCTTGCCCGTCTCGATGGTCAGGGTCCGACCACCGAACTCGGTCGATACTGAAACTGGCATCAGTCCTCCTATGCCGGAGGACGACCGGCGCGCTGGACGCTGCCCGCCTATAGCGAACGCCCAGGGCGTCGAGCCCTGGGCGTGGCTGATCGGCGAGATCCGGCCTTAGCGGCGGAGACCGAGCCGTGCGATGACGGCCCGGTAGCGGGCGTTGTCCTTGCGCACGAGGTACGCGAGCAGACGACGCCGTTGCCCAACGAGCTTGAGGAGGCCGCGTCGCGAGTGGTTGTCCCTGGGGAACCGCCGGAGGTGCTCGGTCAGGTCCTTGATGCGCTCCGTCAGGAGTGCGATCTGGACCTCCGGCGAGCCCGTGTCGCCCTCCGCGATGGCGAACGAGCTGATCAGCGTTTCCTTTGTCTCCCGCGCGAGCGGCACTCGGTCCTCCGAACTTTCACACCACGACTACGTCAACCGGCGGAGTGTACCAGTCACGCACCGGCACGGCAAACCTGGCGGCCCGGTCGACGCGCACGGGACCGGGCGGCCGGGCGAGCCCCGTGCCGTCACTCGTCGGCCGCAGCGTCCCCTCGCGCGCTCAGGTGGCGCGATCCTGTCCGCGCCCCGCCAGGACCCGCCGGGCCAGCGCCGCGTCCCGGTCCATCTGCGCCACGAGTGCGGCCGCGGAGGAGAAGCGGCGCTCGGCGCGCTGCCGGCGCAGGAAGCCGACGCGGAGCCGCTCGCCGTACAGGTCGTCGTCCACATCGAAGAGATGCACCTCGAGCGTCCGATCGCCCGGCTCGAAGGTCGGGCGCACGCCGAGCGACGCCACCCCGCCGGCGGTGCGTGCCGGGCGCAGCGCGTCGGGGCCGCCCCACGTCACCATGACCGTGTAGATCCCGTCCGCCGGGAGCGCCACCGGCGCGTCGAACGCGAGGTTGGCGGTCGGGTAGCCGAGCAGGCGCCCGCGCGCGTCACCGCGCACGACCCGACCCGTGACGGCGGGATCGCGCCCGAGCATGCGCCGGGCCTCCGGCAGCCGTCCCGCGGCCAGCGCCGCCCGGATCCGGCTCGCCGACACCATGGCGCCGGCCCGTTCGACCGGCCGGACCACGTCGACGCGGAAGCCGCGTTCCCTGCCAAGCTCGCGGAGCCGCTCCGGGGTGCCCGCCCTCCCCCGCCCGATGGCCGAGTCGGGGCTCATGACCAGGCCCGCCAGCTCGCGGCCCCGGCGGAGCCGGTCCACGAACGCCTCGGGCGTCTGCGCGGCGAACACCGGGTCGAAGCGCTGCAGCACGGCGTGGCGCACGCCGGCCTGCTCGAGGCGCGCCAGGCGCTCGGCGGGGTCGCAGAGGAGCGGGGGCGCCGCGCCGAGGAGCACCGCGTCCGGGTGGGGCTCGAACGTGACGACCGCGGGCTCCGCGCCCCAGCGTCCGGCGGCCCCGACCAGGTGGCGCAGGAGCCGCAGGTGGCCGCGATGCAGGCCGTCGAAGACGCCGACGGTCACGGCCAGCCGGGTCCCGGCGGGCAGTTCCTCGATGGCGCCGTGCACCTGCATCCGAGCGACCCCGGGGCTAGCGGGCGACCGCGGCCGCCAGGACCTTGTCGGGGTAGAGCCGGCGGTCCCGCAGGTGCGCCATGGCCACCACGCCCCGCCCGGGCGCCACCACGCGCACGATCCCGTCGGGCCCGGGCTCCACCTCCTGGCCGCGCAGCCGGACCACCTGCCCCTGGGCGATGGCGGCCAGGTCCTCCGTCGGCAGGACGACCTGCGGATACGCGTCGAGTCCCGCGTCAGGGGGCAGCAGGCGGCCGGCCAGCGATCCCTCGGCGAGCAGGCGCCGCAGCTCGTCGAGCGGGATCGCGTCCTCCAGGCGGAACGGCCCGCTCGCCGTCCGGACCAGTGCGCCCAGGTAGGCGCCGCAACCCAGCCGTTCCCCGAGGTCGCGGGCCAGGGACCGCACGTACGTGCCGGCCGAGCAGCGCACCTCGAGGGTGGCGCACGGTCGCCCGGCGAGGGCGTCGTCCCAGCCGGTCAGGCGCAACTCGCGGATCTCGACCTCGCGGTCCTGCAGCTCGGGCTGTTCGCCGCGCCGCGCCAGCTCGTACGCGCGCCGGCCGCCGATCTTCACCGCCGAGAAGTCCGGGGGCCGCTGGACGATGCGCCCGACGAACGCGCCGAGCGCCGCCTCGACCTCTCCCCGCGTGGGGCCCGGGCCGTCGGTCACCGTCAGCTCCCCCTCGATGTCGTCGGTGGTGGAGCGCGCGCCGAAGCAGGCGACCGCGCGGTAGGCCTTCTCGTCCCGCAGGTGGTACTCGACCATGCGCGTGCCGCTCCCCACGAAGACCGGCAGGACTCCCGAGGCGAAGGGATCGAGGGTCCCGCCGTGGCCCACGCGCCGCACCCCGGAGAGCCGACGGACCAGGGCCACCACGTCGTGCGAGGTCGGCCCGGCCGGCTTGGCCACCACGATCACGCCGTCGACGGAGACCGCCCGCGGCCCCGCGCCCGGGGATGTCGCCTGCCGCCTTCCACCGCGCGCCCCGCCGGCCCGCCGGCCCGCCGCACCGTCGACCGGGTTCACGGCACCACCTCCGCGCCATCGAGGAGCGCGCGGGCGGCGGCCAGCACCTCCGGGATGGCCGCATCGAGCGACAGCGGCACGGTCGCCCCCGAGGCGCGGGCGTGGCCCCCGCCCCCCCACCGGGCCGCCAGGACGGTGGCGTCCGGTCCGCCGTCGGGGGTCCGGATGCTGATCCGCGTCGCGTCGGGCTCCTCCTTCAGGAGCAGCGCGACCTGGTTTCCCTTCGCCTGGGCCACGAGGTCGATGATCCCCTCGGAGTGCGCCGGCACCGACCCGCTGGCCGCCAGGTCCTCGAGCGTCATGGTGGACCAGACCAGGCGCCCGTCCAGCTCCGAGGCGAGGCGCGCCAGCACCCGGCCGAAGAGTCGCAGCTGGGTCCCCGGCTTGGTCCGGTAGAGGAGTCGCGATGTGGCGGAGAGCGGCGCCCCCGCGGCCACGAGATCGGCCGCCACCCGCAGCGTGCGCGGGGTGGCGTTGGGGTGCTGGAACGTGGCCGTGTCCATCACCAGGCCGGCCATCAGGCCGTCCGCGATCGCCCGATCGGCCGTCAGCGGCACGCCGAGGGCGGGCAGGAGCAGGGTGATCATCTCGCAGGTCGCCGAGGCCACGGGATCGACCCAGTTCACGCGCCCGAAGCCCGGGTTCGACTTGTGGTGGTCGATGTTCACGATGGGGACCCGGCGGAAGAGCTCCGCGTGCGTCTGCAGGACCGGCCCCACGCGCGCCAGGTCGCCGCAGTCGAGCACCACCACCAGGTCGTAGTCGACGGCCGGATCGGGCTCGGTGCGGAACCGGTCGATGCCGGGCATGAAGTCGTACAGCTCGGGCACGGGATCGGCGCACACGGGGGTCGCCCGGGCGCCCGCCTGTTCGAGCGCGAGCGCCAGGGCGAGGGCGGACCCGAGGGCATCCGCCTCGGGGTTCTCGTGACAGATGGTCAACACGCGTCGCGCGACCCGGAGACTGGACACGACCTCCGCCGGGACGGCCGCCAGGTCGTCGGGGGTCAGCGACGAGCGCCCGCTGCCGCCCGGGGACGCGTCGGGCATGCGGGACACCGTCACGGCCGCCCCCGGTCGGGTCGATGCGTCGAGGTCCGGCCCCCGCCGCGCCGGCCGCCCGGCTCGCCGCGAACGACGATGCGACGCCGGTTCGCGCCGCGACCGGGTGCGGTGCCTCGCCCGCCCTGCCCCGCGGTTCGTCCACCGGGTCGCGTGGCGCCGGGCGCGGCCCCGCGTCCGTCACCGCCGGTCGGTGCCTCGCGATCGGTACCGTCGCCGGTCGGTGCTCCGTCCTCGGCAACGGCCTGGTCCTCGGGCTCGCCGTGCGCCACGCCCGGCGTCGGCAGCGTCTCCCCGGGGGCAGGGGGCGACGGTTCCCGCCCCGCCTCCAGGTCGTCGAGGATCTGCAGGACCCGGGTGCCGCGCTCCACGCTGTCGTCGAGCTCCAGGTGCAGCTCCGGGATGCGCCGCAGCCGCAGGGACCCGAGCTCGTGCCGCACATAGGGCATCGCCCGCGCGAGCGCGCGGAACGTGGCCCGCCGCTCGTCGGGCTGGCCGATGATCGACACCCACACCTTCGCGTGCCGGAGGTCCGGCGCGGTCTCGACGCGCGTGACGGTGGCGAACCCGATGCGGGGGTCCTCCACGTCGCGGGCCACGATGCGGCTGATCTCCTCCCGGAGGAGGTGGTCCAGGCGGGCGGTGCGCTCGGTCATGGCGCCCCCTTCACGGAGTCCGGCGGGTCGCTGGCGGTCAGGCGCTGGCCGCGCGCGACACCGTCTGCTGGGTGAAGCACTCGATGACGTCACCCTCCTGCAGCTCCGGGTGCCCGCTGAGGCCGATGCCGCACTCGAAGCCGGCGGCCACCTCGCGCACGTCGTCCCGGAACCGCCGGAGCGAGTCGATCCGGTCCGTCACGATCACCCGGCCGCCGCGGTACACGCGAGCGCCGCCTCGCACGATCCGCCCGTCGGTGACGTAGCAGCCGAAGACCAGCTGTCCGCCGCGTCCGACCCGGAAGACCTGGCGCACCTCCGCGCGGCCCTCGACGACCTCCACAACCTCCGGCTCGAGCATGCCCTTGAGGGCGGCCTCGATGTCGTCGGTCAGCTTGTAGATGATGTCGTAGATCCGCACGTCGACGCCCTCGGCCTCCGCCGTGCGGCGCGCCTGCGGGTCGAGCTTGGTGCTGAACCCCACCACGATCGCGTCCGACGCCGACGCCAGCAGGATGTCGTTGTCGGTGATGTCCCCGGTGCCCTCGTGGATCACGTTGATCCGCACCTCGTCGGTGGAGATCTGGTCGAGGGCATGGGTGATGGCGCCAAGGGAACCCTGGACGTCCGCCTTGATCACGATGCGCAGCTCGCGGGTCTGGCCGGCCTGGATCTGGCGGTACAGGTCCTCCAGGGTGGCGCGGGCGCCGCCCTCCGCGCGCGCACCCGCCTGCGCGCGGCGCTGGTCCACGATGGCGCGCGCTGCCCGCTCGTCGGCGACCACCTGCACGATGTCGCCGGCCGCCGGGACGTCCGAGAGACCGAGGAGCACCACCGCCGACGCGGGGCCCGCCTTGGTCACCCGGGCGCCGGCGCTGTTCTCCATGGCCCGGACCCGGCCGAACGTGGTCCCGACCACCACCGTGTCGCCGATCTTGAGGGTCCCGGTCTGCACCAGGACCGTGGCGACCGGGCCGCGCCCCTTGTCCAGCTCGGCCTCCACCACCGTCCCGATCGCGGCACGCTTGGGGTTGGCCTTCAGCTCCTGCAGGTCGGCGACGAGCAGGATCATCTCGAGCAGGTCGTCGATCCCGGTGCGCTGCTTGGCGCTGACCGGCACCAGCGGCGTGTCGCCGCCGTACTCCTCGATCAGCACACCGTGCTCGGTGAGCTCGTTCTTCACGCGGTCCTGGTTGGCGTCCGGCTTGTCGATCTTGTTGAGCGCCACGATGATCGGGACCCGGGCGGCGCGGGCGTGGTCGATCGCCTCCACGGTCTGGGGCATCACGCCGTCGTCGGCCGCCACCACCAGGATCGCGATGTCGGTCACCTTGGCGCCCCGCGCCCGCATGGCGGTGAACGCCTCGTGACCGGGCGTGTCGAGGAAGACGATCCGCTTGCCGTCCTTGACGACCTCGCTGGCACCGATGTGCTGGGTGATGCCGCCCCGCTCGCCGGCCGCGACGCTGGTGGCTCGGATCGCGTCCAGAAGGCTGGTCTTGCCATGGTCCACGTGTCCCATCACGGTCACGATGGGGGCCCGCGCGACCAGCTTGCTCGGGTCCTCCTCTTCCCAGAGCTGCTCCTTGGCCGCGGCGGCAGGGGCTGCCTCGCCGGCGGCCTCCTCGGCGGCGCCCGACGCGGCAATCTCGGCGACCTCGTAGCCGAGCTCCTCGGCCACCAGGCTCGCCGTGTCGCGGTCGATGGTCTGGTTGATGGTCGCGAAGATGCCGCTCTTGATGAGCTCGCGGATCACGTCGGCGGGGTTGACCTGGAGGAGCCCGGCGAGGTCCTGCACGGAGATGGTGGCCGGGATCTCGATGGCGCCGCGCTCGCTCGGCTCGACGACCTGGACGCCCGAGCCCGATGCCTGGTCGGGACGGCGCGGGGGCTTTCGGGGTCCGCGGCGTCCGCGGGTGCCGCTGCGGCTACGTGCCACGGGTGCCTCCTTGGTCAGACGAGCGCGCCGGTGTTGAGCCGGTCGCGGATGGATTCGGGAATGGAGACGCCGAGCGCGCGCTCCAGCGCGTGCCGGCGCACCGCCTCGGCGGCACAGGTGCCCGACGCGCAGACGTAGGCACCGCGGCCGGGCAGCCGCCCGGTGGGATCGATCTGGATCTTGCCACCCGGTGTGCGGACGACGCGGACGAGCTCCCGCTTCGCGCGCTCGGTCCGGCACGCGACGCAGGTGCGGGCCGGCTGGCGCCGCGGGCGCGGCCCTACGGCGGCTACGGTGCCACCTCCCCGTTGCGCGCCGTGCGCCGGCGACGCGGCCGGGCGGCTTCCGCCTGCGGGTCGGCATCCCCGGCCACGACGGCCGCGGGCACCTCGGCTGCCGGCGCGGGCTCCGCCTGCACATCGACCGCCGGGGCCGCCGCATCCGCATGGGCCGGTGCCGCGCCCACGGCCGGCACCGCGGGCACGATCGGCGCCGCATCCGCATCGGCCGGTGCGGCCTGCCCGGCGGCCTGCCCGTGCGCCATCGCAGCCGCCGGCTCGTGCGCCTGCGCGGCGGCCGGCTTCTCCTCCTCGGGCCGTGGCTGGTCGCTCCGGATGTCGATGCGCCAGCCAGTCAGCTTCGCCGCCAGCCGGGCGTTCTGTCCCTCGCGGCCGATCGCCAGCGAGAGCATCCGCTCCGGCACCGTCACCGTCGCGATCCGGGCGGCCTCGTCGATCGAGACGCCCACCACCTGCGCGGGGCTGAGCGCGTTCGCCACGAACTGCGCGGGGTCCTCCGCCCAGGGGACGACATCGATCTTCTCGCCGTTCAGCTCGGCCACCACGGCCTGCACCCGGCCGCCCCGCTGGCCTACCGTCGCCCCGACCGGGTCGAGGCCCTCCTGCCGGCTCGCAACGGCAACCTTGGAGCGGCTGCCGGCCTCGCGCGCGATGGCCTTGATCTCGACCGTCCCGTTGTGGATCTCGGGGACTTCGAGCTCGAAGAGCCGGCGCAGGAATCCCTTGTGCGTGCGGCTCACGTACACCTGCGGGCCCTTGGTGGTGCGCCGCACCTCCAGGACGTAGGCCTTCACGTGCTGGCCGATCCGGTAGCTCTCGGTGGGCGACTGCTCGGTGGTGGCGAGGACCGCCTCCACCCCCTTGCCCATGTCTAGGATGATGCCCCGGGGCTCCACGCGGTTCACCGTGCCGGTGATGATCTCCGCCTCGCGCTGCGCGAACTGGCCGAAGACGACCTCGCGCTCCGCCTCGCGCAGCCGCTGCAGCACCAGCTGCTTGGCGGTCTGGGCATGGATCCTGCCGAAGCTCGCGGCGTCCAGCTCCTCGGTCTCGACGATGTCTCCCGGGTTGGCGCCGGGCTTCACGCGCCGTGCCTCGTCGAGCGTGAACTCGGTCAACGGGTCCTCGACCTCCTCGACGGCGACCATCGCGCGGAAGACGCGGATGCGGCCGGTCTCGGGGTCGATCTCGACGTAGACGTTCTCGTTCCCGGGGGCGACGCGGCGGTAGGCGGCCTGGATCGCCTCCTCCACGGTCTTGACGAGCTGCTCGCGGGGGACGCCTTTCTCGGCGTTCAGCTGCAGGAGGGCGCCGATGAAGTCACGGCTCACAGTGCGCCTCCTCTCGCTCGGTTCGACCGCCACTCACAAGAAGACGTGGGGGTCACCCACGTCGAAGCGGCGGCCGGCGGTCAGTCGCCCGGAGTATATCACCCGTGCCCGGCCCGGCCCGGCCCCGGTGCGGCGGTGGGGCCCAGCCGGGCGGTCACCGCGAGCCCCGCGAGCACCGCCGCGGCGGCGACTCCGAAGGTGAGGAGGAGGGCAGCCGCCTCGCCCCAGCCGAGGCCGGGTGCCGCGGCCAGCGCGACCCCGCCGATCCCGGCACCCAGTGCCGTGCCGAGGACGTCGGAGAGCTGCAGGCCGGCCGTCGCGGCGCCTTCGCGGCCGGCGGGCGCCTCGTGGAGCACGAAGAGCGAGATGGGCGAGTAGGCGATCCCCATCCCGAGGCCGGCGATCCCCCATGCGGTCACGCCCACCGCGACCGGCACCGACGACGCCGTGGTCACCGCGATCAGGCCGATCCCGCCCACGACCAGCACCAGCCCGAGCCGGATCAGCCGCGCCACGCCCCACCCCGCGATGCGTCGCGCCTGGATCCACGACCCGACCGCCCAGGTCACCGTGGCGGCCGTGAGCGCCAGGCCCGCCTGCGCCGCCGACATCCCGCGCAGCGCCACGAGCATCAGCGGGACGAAGGCCTCCGCGCCGGTGAAGCCGAATGTCAGCACACCCCGCAGCAGCACCGCGGCGGGCAGGCCCGTGCGCGCCCGCAGCGATCCCCCCGGGAGGAGGCGCTGCAGCGCCGGCATGCCGACCACGAGTCCCGCGGCGCCGAGGCCGATGAGCGGGAGGGCCTGGTGCGAGTCCAGGGCGGCCAGGACGAGTCCCGCCCCGACGGCGACCCGCAGCGCATCGAGCAGCCGCCCCGGATGCGCACCCCGCGCGGCGTCCCGCCCGCGGGCTCCGCCCGCGCGCGGCGCGGGATCCGCCTCGCCGACATCATCCGTGCCGGCCACCCGCGGGACCGCCGGTGGGTCCGCCCCTGCCTCGCCATCGGCGTCCGAGGCGCCTGCCACCCCGGCGAGCGACGGGACGGTCAGCACGCCCGCGACCGCCACCAGCGGCAGCAGGCCCAGGAAGACGGCGCGCCAGGTCATGTGGGCCGCGACCACGCCCGCCAGCGCCGGGCCGGCGATCCCCGGCGCCACCCATGCGGTCGACATGATGGCGAACATGCGGGGACGAAGCCCGGGCGGGTACTGCCGCCCGATGCTGACGTACGCCACGGCCGGGATGGCGCCCGCGCCGAACCCCTGCACCGCCCGAGCCGCGACCAGGACGGGCATCGACGGCGCCAGGCCTCCGACGGTCAGCCCGACGGCGAAGAAGCCCAGGCCGAGCAGGTACGGGCGGACGAGCCCGTGCGTGTCCGCCTGTTCGCCGGCCGCGACGATCCCGACGAGATCGCCCAGGAAGAACGCGCTGAAGACCCAGCCGTACAGCGAGATCCCGCCGAGATCGGCGGAGACCACGGGCATCACGGTCGCCACCGCCAGGGCCTCGAGCGCGACCAGTGTCACGGTCAGCACGAGCCCGGTGGTGAGGGCGCGCAGCTCCGGCGACGTCGGGGAGGACGGGCGGGGCCGCCGGACGATCTCGCTCACCGGCCGCGGGTACCCCTCTGGCGCCGGCGCGGGTCCCGCGGGCGGGTCGACCGCCCGCCTCGGAATCGGCTCGCTCGTGGGGGTCGGTCGCCGGCGGCCGCCGGCTTCAGTATGCCCGTGCGAAGACGACCCGCCGCTCCGAGGGCCGGCCGTCCACGATGCACCGGCCCGCCTCGGCCGGCGAGTCGAACGGGATGTTCCGGATCGTCGCGCCGGTCTCCTGGTTCACCCGAGCCTCGCACTCCGGCGCACCGCACCAGTGGGCCCAGATGAATCCCCCCTGCTCGTCGTTGACGCGCCGGAACGTCTCGAAGTCGTCCACGTGGTGCGTGTTCGCGGCGCGGAAGTCGAGCGCACGCTGGAACAGCTCCTGCTGGTAGCCGGTCAGGCGGAGCGGCAGCTCGGCGGCGAGCCGGTCAAGCGGCACCGCTTCCTTCGAGCGATCGACCCGCCGGACGAGCGTCCCCTGCCCTGCCGCGACGTCGCGCGGGCCGACCTCGATCCGGAACGGGACGCCGCGCAGCTCCCAGTGGTTGTACTTGAAGCCGGGGGATTCCTCGCGCCAGTCGACCTCGAGCCGCACCTCCCGCCCCTCGGGGGTCGAGCGCAGCGCCAGCTCGAACCGCTCGATGGCCTCCGCCACCGCGGCCCGGTCGGCCTCCGAGCGGAAGATCGGCACCACGACCACCTGGACCGGGGCCACCCGGGGGGGCAGCACCAGGCCGCTGTCGTCGCCGTGGGCCATGATCGTCGCGCCCACCATGCGCGTGCTGAAGCCCCAGGAGGTCCCGTGGGGATGGCGCCGCTGGTTGTCGCGGTCGAGGAAGGTGATGTCGGCGGCCTGCGCGAAGTTCGACCCGAGGTAATGGCTGGTCCCGGCCTGCAGCGCCTTACGGTCGCGCATCATGGCCTCGATCGAGTACGTGTAGACGGCGCCGGGGAACTTCTCGCCCTCGCTCTTGCGGCCGGCGATGACCGGGATCGCGAGCCACTCCTCGGAGACCTTACGGTAGATCTCCAGTCCGAGGTCGACTTCCTCGCGCGCCTCCTGCTCGGTGGCGTGGAAGGTGTGCGCCTCCTGCCACAGGAACTCGGCCGTCCGCAGGAAGAGGCGGGTGCGCAGCTCCCAGCGGACCACGTTGTTCCAGAGGTTCATCAGGAGCGGCAGGTCGCGGTAGGACTGGACCCAGTCCCGGATCGTCTCGGCGATGATCGCCTCGCTCGTGGGGCGGATCGCCAGCCACTCGTCGAGCTCCTTGCCGCCGGCATGGGTCACCCACGCGACCTGCGGGTTGAAGCCCTCGACGTGCTCGGCCTCCTTCTCGAGGAGCGAGCGCGGCACGAAGAGCGGGAAGTAGACGTTGCTGTGGCCGGTCGCCTTGATGTGGCGGTCCAGCTCGTCCCGCATCGACTCCCAGATCGCGTAGCCGTAGGGCCGGATCACCATGCATCCGCGCACCGGCGAGTAGGACGCCAGTTCCGCCTTCAGGACGACGTCGTTGTACCAGGCCGGGAAGTCATCCGACTGGCGCGTGATGCTCGTGACAAAGCCGTCCTTGGCCACGGGTACTCCTCGCATGACGCTGGGCAGGGGCCGGGGGTGCGCGGGACGGTCCCGCGCGGCACTCCCGGGCGCCAATGGTAGCGCACGCGACCGCCGGATCGGACGTGCGGGCCGGGCGGCGGGGGCGGCTGGTTGGCGCGGGCGACGGGCGGCGGTGG
>JAJYDP010000558.1 GCA_021777365.1 Chloroflexota bacterium
TGCCGAGGTCGCCGCGGACCACCGGGCCGGTGAGCGCCGCGCCGATGCCGAGGCGGGCGGCGTTGTCCAGCCCCTGGCGTGCGAGCCCACCGTACGTCCGAAGGGCCTCCTCCTCGTCCAGGCCGGCGGCCGCTCCGAGCTGCGCGATCGTGTCCAGGAGCGCGACGAGCCCGCCGGCCGCCAGCACGGCCGCGGCATGGTGGAGTGGCTTGCCGGCCGCCGTCACGAGGACCGCGCGGGCGCCGAGCGCGCCGGCCAGGTCCCCGAGCAGCGGGATCAGTGGCTCGTCGCCCTCGATGGCCACGGTGGCGCCCGGAAGCGCGGCAAGCGCCGTGTCGAGGTCGGCGAACGCCACGAGCGGATGGAAGCTCCCGGCCTCGGTGCCCGCGGCCATGGCAGGCGCGAGGACGGATGCCGGCAGGACGCCGCTGGTGTGGACGATCGCCTGGCCGCTGTACAGGCGCAGCTGCGAGGCGACGCCGGCGATCGCGTCGTCGGGGACGGTCACGAAGACCACGTCGACCTCGTCGAGGACCGCGGGCCCTTCCGCGAACCCGTGCGCGCCCGGGACGAGGCCGACGAAGCGGTCGCGCCGCCCGGGATCCCGCGAGGCCACGGCGGTCACCGGCCAGCCGGCCCTGCGCAGGGCCACCCCGAGCGTCGTGCCGACGCGTCCGGCCCCGACGAAGCCGATGCGGGGGAGGTCGGGAGTGAGCCCGCGCCCGGCGGCAGTGCCGCCGGGCACATGTTCGGCGGAGCTGCCGGGCGCTCGTTCGGCGGCACCGCGAGCCGCGAGTTCATCGTCCGCCGCGGGCCCGGGGCCGTGGGGGACGCCCGGCAGATCGGGCCGGCCGGGGGTGAGCAAGTCGCGGGCGCCGGCCGGGTGCCAAGCGCCACGGGCATCAGCCGGGTGTCGGGCGCCGCCGTCCGCCACCCCACCGTCGCCGGGGGCCCGCCGCCCGCTCACGCGCCGCCACCACGACCGCACCTCGCCCTCCGCTCCTCGCCTGACGTCGGCCCCGCCCATCGCGTCCGGCCCATCGCGTCCGGGCGATCGTAGTCCTCGGGCAACCGCTCGTGCGTGGCCGGCGCCCGTGTCGCCTCCACCGCGGTGACGCGTTCGGCTCACCGGGCGCGTGGCGCCCCACCACCCGCGGCGAGCCCTCCGCGCCAATCGCTATACTCGTCTTCTTCGTACGTCTCGACCCGAGGCGGGCGCTCCCGTCAGGTGCCGATGTTCCCGCGCCGACTGGCGCGGCTGGGAGGTTCGAGCACCATGCCGACCCGTCCGATTCGGCCCGATCCCTTCGACGCGCGCGTCCCGCTGGGGCCGGGCCTGCCCGATCACTACCGGCTCGACGCGCTCGCGCCGCTCGGCTACCGCGCCGAGCGCACGCCCGTCACCGTGAAGATCCTGCTCGAGAACGTGCTCCGCCATGCCGGCGGCGGGGTGGTCGGAGAGGACGAGGTCCGCACGCTGGCCGCCTGGCGACCCGGGACCGAGGTCGAGGCCGAGATCCCCTTCATGCCGGTGCGCGTGCTGCTGCAGGACTTCACCGGTGTCCCGGCCGTTGTGGACCTGGCCGCCATGCGCGACGCGATGGCCGGCCTGGGCGGCGATCCGTCCCGCATCAACCCCCTGGTGCCCGCCGACCTCGTCATCGACCACTCGGTCCAGGTCGACCGGTATCGCCTGCCCGACTCGTTCAGCTTCAACGTCGAGCGGGAGTACGAGCGCAACGGCGAGCGCTACCAGCTCCTCCGGTGGGCCCAGACTGCGTTCCGGGACCTGCGCGTGGTCCCTCCGGGGACGGGAATCGTGCACCAGGTGAACCTCGAGTACCTGGCGACCGTCGTCACGCAGCGTGACGAGCAGGGCCGCTCCGTCGCCTTCCCGGACACGCTGGTCGGGACCGACTCGCACACCACGATGGTGGACGCGCTGGGGGTGCTCGGCTACGGCGTGGGCGGCATCGAGGCGGAGGCCGTGCTGCTGGGACAGCCCCTCTACCAGCCCATGCCGCGCGTCGTCGGCGTCCGGCTCTCCGGCGCGCTGCCCCGCGGCAGCACCGCGACGGACCTGGTGCTGTCAGTGACCGAGATGCTGCGGCGGCAGGGCGTGGTGGGCTCGTTTGTCGAGTTCGCCGGCGACGGGCTCGCGACGCTCTCCCTCCCCGACCGGGCCACGATCTCGAACATGTCGCCGGAGTTCGGCGCCACCGCCACGCTCTTCCCGATCGACGACGAGACGCTGGCGTACCTCCGGCTGACCGGCCGCCACGCGGCGCAGGTGGAGCTGGTCGAGCGCTATGCCAGGGCCAACGGGCTGTGGCGCGAGCCGGGCGCGGTTCCCGGGTTCGACGTGGTCCTGGACCTCGACCTCGCCTCGGTCGAGCCCAGCGTCGCCGGTCCGCGCCGCCCGCAGGACCGCGTGCCGCTCCGCACGCTGCGGGAGTCGTTCCGCGCCGCGTACCCGCCGACGGCCGAAGGAGCGGCGGCCCGAGGGGCGGTGGCAGAACAGGCGCCGGGCGGCCCGGACGGTCCGGGCGCGTCGCCCTACCCCGCCGTGGAGATCGCGCTCGACGGAGCACGGGCGTCCGTCCGCACCGGGTCGGTCGCCATCGCCGCGATCACCAGCTGCACCAACACGTCGAACCCCACCGTGATGGTCGGCGCCGGGCTCCTCGCGCGCAACGCGGTGGCCCGCGGGCTGACCGTGGGCCCCACCGTCAAGACCAGCCTCGCGCCGGGGTCGCGCGCGGTGACCGCGTACCTGCAGGCCGCCGGGCTCATGGAACCCCTGGAACGGCTCGGATTCGAGCTGGTCGGCTACGGCTGCACGACCTGCATCGGCAACAGCGGCCCGCTCGACGCGCCGATCGCGCAGGCGATCGAGCAGCACGACCTGACCGTCGCGGCCGTGCTCTCGGGCAACCGCAACTTCGAGGGCCGTATCCACCCGCTGGCCCGGGCCAGCTACCTCGCTTCGCCGCCGCTGGTGGTGGCCTTCGCGCTGGCCGGCCGGGTCGACGTCGACCTCACCCACGAGCCGATCGGCCACGATCCCGACGGGCGGCCGGTGATGCTCGAGGAGATCTGGCCGTCGGCAGACGAGATCCGCTCGGTCATCGACAGCGCCATCGACCCCGAGCTGTTCCGGCGCACGTACGCGAGCGTCTTCGAGGGCGACGACCGCTGGCGGGCGTTGCCGATCCCCTCCGGCGACCGCTACGCCTGGGACGCCGCGTCGACGTACGTGGCGCGGCCGCCGTTCTTCGAGGGGCTGGCCGCCGAGCCGGCGCCCGTCCGCGACATCGAGGGCGCCCGCGTGCTGGCGCTGCTGGGCGACTCGGTCACCACCGACCACATCTCCCCCGCCGGTTCGATCGCGCCGTGGAGCCCCGCCGGGCAGTGGCTGCAGGCGAACGGGGTCGCCCCCCTGGAGTTCAACAGCTACGGCTCGCGGCGCGGCCACCACGAGGTGATGATGCGCGGCACGTTCGGCAACATCCGGCTGCGCAACCGGCTGGTGGAGCGCGAGGGGCCGTACACCGAGCACCAGCCGTCCGGCGAAGTCCTGTTCATCTACGACGCGGCGATGCGATACGCGGCCGAGGGCGTGCCGCTGGTGGTGATCGGCGGGCGCGAGTACGGTTCGGGCAGCTCCCGCGACTGGGCCGCCAAGGGCACCAATCTGCTCGGGGTGCGCGCCGTGCTGGCCCAGTCCTTCGAGCGGATCCACCGCTCGAACCTGGTGGGCATGGGCGTGCTCCCGCTGCAGTTCCTGCCCGGGGAGAGCGCCGACTCGCTGGCCCTCACGGGCCGCGAGACGTACGCCATCCGCGGGCTCGCGGCTGGCCTCCAGCCCCGGCAGGAGGTCACCGTGGAGGTCACCGGTGGCGACGGGATCGCCCGGACCTTCCGCGTGGTCGCCCGGCTTGACGGCCCCATCGAGGTCGACTACTACCGCGAGGGCGGCATCCTGCCGGCCGTGCTCCGCCGGCTGGCCCGGGAGGGCACCGCGGCCCACTGACCGACACGAGCGAGGGGGCCGAGCCCGGCGCGACGTTCGCGCCGCGCCGGGCTCACCCCACCGGCGATGGGAGCACGAACGACGGGCCGGGCGCCGCGCTCGGAA
>JAJYDP010000559.1 GCA_021777365.1 Chloroflexota bacterium
CCGGGAACTCGAGGCCTCGCTCAGCGCCCTCGGGATCACGCAGCACCTGCTCCTGGACCTGCCCGACAGCGGCCTCGACGCGCTCCCCGCCGACCAGCTCGTCGGCGCGATCGGCGGGGTCCTGCGGGAGCGCCGGCCGGAGGTCCTCGTGACCTACCACCCGAACGGGATCTCGGGGCACCCTGACCACCGGCGCACCACCTGGGCGGCGGTCCGCGCGGCCCGCGAGGCGGTGCAGGCGCGCCCGGGCTACCGCGTGACGCTCTTCCTCTGGGCGCTGCCCGAGAGGGTGACGGCGGCGCTCCGCGAGCGCCACGGGGTGGAACTCCCCGGCGTGGCCGAGGATCTGCTGCTGGCCGTGGAGGCGCGCGCCGGACGGGCGGCGCAGGATCGCGCGATGGCGGCCCACGCATCCCAGGGCGGCGCCGGGCCCACGATCGCGACCCGCCTGACGATCCAGAGCGGGCGTGAGTACTTCGTCGTGCGGACGCTCGACGGCGACACGCACGATCTCGCCGGACTCGGCCTGCCCGAGGCGGACCCGGCCGGACCCTGCGGCGTGGTGGCCGACACGCGTTGAGCGGGTGCGGCGTGCCGTGCACCGGTAATCATCGAGGCAGGACACGCTGGAGGAGGGCGATCCGGTGAGCACATCTGTGATCAGACCTGTGGAGGGCAACGACCGGCGGGGCGCGCCCCGTCTCGGAGTGCGCGAGAACCTCGGCCAGTTCGCCCTGCTGACCGGCGTGGTGGCCCTGGTGGGGGGCACGCTGGGCCAGGAGCGCACGGTGCTGCCGCTGCTGGCCACGCGGGTCTTCGGCCTGCAGGCCGCCACGGCCGCCCTGAGCTACATCGTCGCCTTCAGCCTGGTCAAGGCTGGCACCAACTTCGTCGCCGGCAGGCTCTCCGACCGCGTGGGGCGCAAGCCGGTCCTCGTGGCGGGCTGGCTGGCGGGCGTGCCGGTGCCGCTGCTCCTGATCTGGGCCCCCGCCTGGGGCTGGGTGCTCCTCGCCAACGTGTTCCTGGGGCTCAACCAGGGCCTCACCTGGACCACCACCGTGACCGGCCAGATCGACCTGGTGGGACCCGCGCGCCGGGGGCTGGCCGTGGGCCTGAACGAGTGGGCGGGCTACAGCGGGGTGGCCCTTGCGGCCCTGGCCACCGGGCTCATAGCGCAGGGGGCAGGTCTCCGACCCGGCCCCTTCTTCCTCGGCCTCGCCTGCGTGGGCCTGGGCCTGGGGCTCTCGGCGGTCCTGGTGCGCGAGACGCGCGGCCACGCGCGCCACGAGGGGGCCCAGCGGCCGGCGGCCCCCGGCCTCGGAGCGGGGCTCTCGACACGCCAGATCTTCGTGCTGACCAGCTTCCGCCACCGGGCCCTCTCGGCGTGCAGTCAGGCCGGGCTCGTGACGAACTTGAAGGACGGCATGGCCTGGGGCCTGCTGCCCCTCTACTACGCCGCGGCGGGGCTCTCGGTCGGGGAGATCGGCGTCCTCGCCGCCATCTACCCGGCGGTCTGGGGCCTCGGCCAGCTCGTCACGGGCCCCTACTCCGATCGCGTCGGGCGCAAGGGGTTGATCGTCGGGGGAATGCTGCTGCAGGCCGCCGCCATCGCCCTCATCGCGGCGACCCGTGGGTTCGGCATCTGGGCGCTCGCCGCCGTCGTGCTGGGGGCGGGGACCGCGATGGTCTACCCGACCTTGATCGCGGCGGTGGGCGACGTGGCGCATCCTGCATGGCGGGCCTCTGCGCTGGGCGTCTATCGGCTCTGGCGTGACGGCGGGTTCGCGGTGGGCGCCCTGCTGGCCGGGACGATCACCGACCTGGCCGGCTTCGCGGCGGCGATCTGGGTGGTGGCCGCGATCGCCGCCGCCTCGGGGCTGGTCGTGTGGCTGCGGATGTACGAGACGCACCCGCGCAGGGCGCGGGCCCCTGCCGCCGTTTCGTGAGCGATATGCCCGCTGGCGTGTGACGGCCGTGCTCCGCTCCGGTGTGGATGCCCGGGCGCAGCGGCGCCTCTATGTCCTGCAGCCCCTCGACGCCGGCCGGATCAGTGCCGACGAGGCAGGCCGGATCCTCGAGCTGTCGGTGCGCCCGGTCCGCCGGCTGCTGGCGACGTACCGCGCCGACGGGCTTGCCGGGCTCGTCCACGGCAACCGTGGGCGGGCGCCGGGCCACCGGACCCCCGACGAGTTGCGCGAGCGCCTCGTCGAGCTCGCCCGCACGACGTACGCGGGCGTCAACCGGGCCCACCTCGCCGAGCTGCTCGCGGAGCGCGAGGCGTTCGGGAGCCACGGCCCGCCCGGCCGACCGTCCTGGCCGTCTTTGCCCATCCCGACGACGAGGCGTTCGGCCCCGGCGCGACCCTCGCCACCTAGACGCAGCAGGGATCGGACGTGACGGTCCTGACGCTGACCCACGGAGAGGGCAGCACCCTGGGCGCCACCGGCGCGGTGGACCTCGCGGAGGAACGCGCCCGGGAGCTCGAGGCCTCGCTCAGCGCCCTCGGGATCACGCGGCACCTGCTCCTGGACCTGCCCGACAGCGCGTGGGGGTCGGAAACCCCGATTCGATCATGCGGCGAGGCCGTAATACTCGTGGACGAGCCCATCGAGCAGGTCGCGTCGCCGGATATCGCGCGGGTTGGCCGGGATCGGCTCCCCGGCCGTTGCGAGCGGTGAGGCGAGGCCCAGGGCGCGATGCGGTAGCCCGCGGTTGTAGTGCTCGGCATAAGTCCAGAGCGTGCGGTCGAGATGCCGCCGACCGAGGATGAGGCTCCCGTCGAGGCACTCGGCCCGGATCGTCTCGACCACCCGTTCCGCATGCGCGTTCGCGTTCGGTGCCTGGATCGGCGTGCGGATGACCCGGATCCCCTCTGTCGCGGATCAGCGGAATCTCCCCAGAGCTGATCATCGAAACTCTCCAGGCCTGAGCACCCCGATCGGGCCTCTCTGAACGTCTGGTCCAAGGGATGGGGCGGGGCCCCACCCTCTGCTGACGGCGTCCCACACCAACAGCAGCGGAGAGGGCCCCAGCCCATGCTCACACAGGGAGACGACGTGGAGGTCCACGCACTCGCCGGGCGCGGCCAGTCGATCTCGGCCATCGCCCGCCACCTCGGGCGCGATCGCAAGACGGTTCGCGCGTATGTCAGCGGCCACCGGCAACCGGGCGTCCGCCGGCGGCCTGGCCCGGATCCGCTCGAGCCCTTCATCACCTATCTCGCCGCCCGCTTCGCCGACGACCCGCACCTCTGGCTGACGGCGCTCTTCGACGAGGTCGTCCCGCTCGGCTATCCACGGAGCTATCCGAGTTTCGTGCGCGGCGTCCGCCAGCACGGCCTGCGGCCGCACTGCGAACGCTGTCAGGGCGTCCGCGGTCGGGCCACGATCGAGATCGAGCATCCGCCGGGCGACGAGATCCAATGGGACTGGTTCGAGCGGCGGCATGCCCCCTGGGGCGGCACCGCGCACGTCCTCCTGGGCACCCTGCCGCACTCTGGGCGCGTGCGGGGCGTCATCGCGACATCCGAGGATCAGCCCCATCTCGTCGAGGCGCTCGACGGGGTACTCCGGCGCCTCGGTGGCACCACGCCGGCCTGGCGGACCGACCGGCTCACCACGGTCATCGTGCCGGGCACGGGCGACGTGCAGGCGTCCTTCGCCCCGGTGGCCAAGCACTATGGCGCGATCATCCGGCCCTGTCCGCCCCGGCGGGGCAACCGCAAGGGGTCGGTCGAGGCGGCGGTCCGCTACGCCTGCGGGCGCTGGTGGCGCACGCTGCCGGCGCGCACGATGGCCGAGGCGCAGGTCTCGCTCGATCGGTTCTGCGAGACGATCGGCGACGTCCGCAGGCGAGCCGACTCGAGCGTCCGCGCGCTCGCGCAGGCCGAGCCGCTCCTGCCGCTGCCAGCGGTGCCCTATCCGGCGACGATCGAGCAGACGGGCCCGGTCGACGCGAACGCGACGCTCGCCTTCCGGGGTGCCCGCTACAGCGTGCCGCCGGGATTCATCGGCACGCAGCTCATCGTCCGCCAGCGGCTGGGGGACCCGACGCTCGAGATCGCCACCGCCTCGGGTTGTTGGCGGCATGACTGTATGGGCATGAACCGGCTGGTGACGGCCGCGCTGAATGGAGA
>JAJYDP010000560.1 GCA_021777365.1 Chloroflexota bacterium
CTGTCCAGCGGAGCGTCGTCGACGACATGCTCGCCGCAGCCTTCGGAGGTGCGTGGATGGGGCGTGTAGAGTCGGGCGGGATGATCCAGCGCGACGTGGCGCAACGGCTGTGCGCGCAGGTGATGGCCGAGAGCCGGGGCCAGTGGTGGCGGCCCGCGGCCTGGCGCTGCTGGGCCTGCGCGTCCCGGAGTGGCGGCGACCCGGCGCTCATGCGCTACGCCGCCGCGCCCGACAACCGCGGCTGTGGCGTCGTGACCGCGCGCTACGAGCAGGCCGGCCGGCCGCTCCATTGAACGGCACCAGGATGTCGCGCATGGAGCGCACGGCTGCGGTCAGCCCCCAGACCGAGCTGGGCCTGGGCGCGCTGCGCGTGCTGGCGCAGTGGCCCACGGACTGGGATCCATCGCACCTCGCGGACGCGCTCGGCGCGCGCGCCGATCTGCTCGCGGAGATCGTCGCACGGCTGGTCGCGGCCGGGTGGGTCCACGCCACCCTCCGGTCGGGCCGTCTCACCTACCGCTACGCCGACCCGCAGCCCGCCCCGACGCTCGACGAGCTGCTCCACGCCGTCGAGGGCGCGTCGGTGGCCGACGACTGCGTGCTGGGCCTGGGTCCCTGCGCCGGCCTCTCGGGCGGCCCGGTGTGCGCCGCGCACGGGGCCTGGCTGCGCGAGCTCAGCTGGAGCGCGCTGATCGTGACCCCCCTGCTGCCGACCGCGGCCGCCCGGGGGGCCCTCCCGGACGGCGCGCGCACGTGGCCCGCGGGCGACGCGGACCTCGCGGCCGCCCCCGCCCGGGCGCTCGCTCCGGGCGTCGATGATCCAGCGCCGATCGTCGCGCTGACCGGCGAGCCGCGCAGTCACGCGCGTGCGCCGGGGCCGGACGGGGAAGGGTGCCCCGCGCACGAACGCGCGGGCAGCGGGGATGCCGCCGCGGAGCCGACGGCATGATCACGCGGCGGGCCCTGCTGCGGGGGGCGCTCGTGGCGGGCGTGGCGGGCGCGGCGGGCGCGCTCGACGCCTGCACCGGTGCGCCACCGCGGCCGCTGCTCCGATCAGCAGCGCCTCTCGCGCCGACCGTGCGGCCGCCCGCGAGGTCCGCGCCGCCCGCCCCCGCGCCCTCCCCCTTCGTGGCGCCGCCGGTGGCACAGCGGCGGGTAGACCATCCCGTGCTGCGGGAGAATGCGCGTGCGGGCACGCCCGGCTGGTGGGCCGGCGCGGCCGGATGTGCGGCCGCGGAAGGGTACCTCTCGGCGGCGTCCGTGGCGCCCGGGGAACGGGCGACGCTCCATGTGGCCAGCGCCACGCGCACGGTGGACGTGGCGTGGTACCGGCTGGGCTGGTACGGGGGTGCCGGTGGACGTCTGGTGCGTCGCGAGCGCCTGCGCGTTGCGCCCGCCGGCCCGCCCGTCCCGCCGTCGTCGCTCGGCCGGGTGGAGGCCGGCTGGCCGGCAGCCGCCGAGGTCGAGATCGACGAGCGCTGGACGAGCGGCATGCACCTCGCGGTCCTGCAGGCCGGGTACGGCGACGTCGGGTACGTCCCGTTCGTGGTGCGGCCGCCCAGCGGATCGATGGCAGCAGACCGTGCCCCCGTCCTGGTGGTGAACGCCGCCACCACCTGGCAGGCCTACAACTGCTGGGGCGGCAAGAGCCTGTACACGTACAACTCCTCGGGCGTGCCGATGCCCTGGGGCGCCCAGCAGGCGGTGCAGGTGAGCTTCGATCGCCCGCACGTGCTCGACCAGGGCGCGGGGCTCCTCTTCTACTGGGAGTTCCAGTTCATCCGCTGGCTGGAGCGCCAGCGCCGCGACGTCGAGTACGCCGCCGACGTCGACCTCGTGCTCCACCCCGACGTCTTCGCCGGCCGTCGGCTGGTGATCTTCCAGGGCCATCACGAGTACTGGTCGCGGGGCATGCGCGACGCGCTCGTGGGGCTCATCGCGGCGGGCACGAACGTGCTCTTCCTGTCGGCCAACGAGCTGTACTGGCAGGTCCGCCTCGGCGACTCGCCGCTCGGGCCGGCGCGGCGGGTCACCTGCTACAAGCAGGCTGCCCCCGACCCGGCGCAGCTGACCGACCCGGGCCTCACCACCACCCTGTGGCGCGCGGCGCCTGTGCGGGAGCCCGAGGCGGCGCTGGTCGGCCAGATGTACGCGCACGTCGTGACCCGGCCGGCCGACTGGCGCGTGGTCAACGCCGGGCACTGGCTCTACGCGGACACGGGGCTGCGCAACGGCGATGCCCTGGTCAACCTCGTCGGGCAGGAGTACGACACGTTCCATCCCACGCTCGCGCCCCCCGGCACGATCCTGCTGGCGCGGAGCCCGGTCACCCCGGACCATGTCGATCCCAGCACGCCGCCCTTCCACACGGCCACGATGTACACGGCGCCCTCGGGGGCGACGGTCTTCGCGGCAGGCACCTTCCAGTGGTCCTGGGCCCTCGACGACTTCGGCCGGCGCACGTGGGCCGGCATTCGCACGCCCGTCGACCGCCGGGTCGGGATCATGACGGCCAACCTGCTCAACCGCCTGGGCGACGGAGTGGCCTGAGCGACGACTGAAGTTCCTCATCCACCCCGCCTGGCGGGTGTTCGCGGGCGAGCCGCCGCTGGCGGGCGCCGAGGCGGACGCGACGGACCTGCCCGCTGGGCCCGAGGCCTTGACCGACGCGGCCCCGGCAGTCGAGGCTCGAGCAGGTGGTCCAGGGCCTCGATGACCTCGACGACGTCGCGGACGCGGTCGCGCAGGTTCGTGGGCCACCCGGTCCGGGTGCGCACCCGGGCGCCACCCACGGCGCGGCGAGGGGTGCGACCGAGCCCTGGCACGGGCCCGTGGTGGCCGACGGGGTGGCGAGACGCAAGAGCCGGTGACCTGCGGTGTCGAGCGGCGCGATCACCTCGCCGATGGCGCCGCAGGGCCGCCGTCAGCCTGCCGCAGCCGGCCGGTGCCGGCGCGGGCTCGCCCGTCGGCTCAGCCCCGGAGCCCCCTGGGTCGTGGCGACGTGGGTCCGAAGCGCGCATCGGCGAGCAGCAGGAGCCCGGCGCTCACCAGCGGTCCAACCAGGGTGAGCTCGCCGAGGAGCGGGTGCGCCGCACCGTGCAGGAGCACCAGCCCGTAGGTGCCGGCGCCAGCGACGAGCGCCGCCCCGCTGGCCCGCGGGCAGGTCCACCCGGGTCCCGCCAGCGCGATGCAGGGGACCGTGAGCAGGAGGGCGAGCAGCGGCGCCTCGACCTCCAGGACGAGGAGCCAGAAGGTCGCCGTCAGCACGAACACGAGGGCGCCCGCGAGCCGCAGCCAGGCCACCTGCCGCCCGCCGCTCGGGCGGTTGTCGCTGGGCGCTGGTGGGTGTCGTCCGGCCACGGCGGCGGCCTCAACTCTGCTGTGGAGGACCGCCCCGATGGATCCGTGATCCGCGGCCGGCGCCGGCCTGGGCGATTCCCCGCGCCACCCACCATACCGCGGCTGAGGCGGAGTGGCCAGCCATCCGCGGAGCGCCACAAGGCGACCTCACTGGTGCCATCCCTCGCCAGGACCTCCCCGGCCGCAACGAGCTGGACGTCGAAGGTGCCGATGTGAGAGACCACGAAGGCGTCCGAGAAGTCGAGTGGGGCCGACCAGCGCAGCCCGCCCCAGGCGCCGCTGACGAGCGGCAGCGCCGATGGGACAGGCGGGGCGGACGGCACCGCAGCCGTGGGTGACGAGGCCGCCGGCGCCAGCGTTGCCGGGGCGATCGCCGTGCTCGCTGCGGCCGAACCAGCTGTCCAGGCGATGGACTGCTGGACCCGCACACGCCGAGGACCAACGCCGTGGCGAGCAGCACCCCGAGCGTCGTGCGGTGCACGGACCTCGTCTCCCTCTCAGCGTTCCGTCAGCGCGACGAGGGTACGGCCAGGGCCCGGCGGGAACAGCAAACGCCCGACGTGCTCCGCGAATACGAAAGGGCGCGCTCTTCCGTGTAGGAAGCATCTTGCGCGTTCGCAGCTCCGCCGCCACCTCCCGAAGTCGCGTCGCGCGCCTGCGGCTATGTCCCCGCTCTCGGTCGAACGCAACAGCGCCGACCGGACCGGATTCCCGGTGCGTGACGCCCTTCAGGCACCCGGTCTTCGTGAGACGAACATGCAACGTCGGCTG
>JAJYDP010000561.1 GCA_021777365.1 Chloroflexota bacterium
AACGCGATCCGCCCGCCGCTCGCAGGGCGGCGCGCCGCCGCTACCCGTACAGCAGGGCCAGGACCACGGCTCCGGCCAGGCAGCCCCACGCGGCGAGCGCCGCGATGCCTCCGAACAGCGCGTTCCAGAACGCCCGGGCAGCGTTCCCATCGCGGGCCGCGCGGTACGCGCCGATCCCGCCGGCGACGGCGAGCGACGAGAGCGTCAGCGCGAGCACCAGCAGTCCGGCAACGAGGATCGCCACCTGGTTGCTGCCGCGCTGCAGGATTCCCCAGCCGATGAACACGAGCGAGCCGAGGAAGGCCACGAGCAGCAGGATCCGCGTCCCGCCGCCGCGGCCGCGACCCTCCGGCCCGTCGATGACCCCGCGGGCGTCGCGGCGCAGCCCGGCACGGGCGTTCACGGCCGTGCCGCTCCGACGCTGCGTCTCCCGGCATCCGGCCCGACGCCGTCCTCGAGACCGTCCGGGCCGCGGTGATAGATGACGACCTTGTGCGAGAGCCGCGGTCGGCGCAGCGTCGAGGCGACCGACCGGCCCCGGTCGCCGAACGCCTCGGCGAGGAACGTCCCCGCCTCCTCCAGCGACCCGAACGTCCACCAGCCGTGGATGACGCGGAGCCTGAATCCCTGGCCGACGAGCGCGGCGTCGCGCGCGCGCAGCGCCCGGTAGACCTCGGGCGTCTCTCCCTCCGGGCGGAGCCTCGCGACGTCGTCGCGACCGTAGTCCGCGACGACGAGAAGCCGGCCGGAGGGCCGCAGCAGCCTCTCCGCCGCCGCGAGCCCCGCCGCGTCGGGCACGGCCACGGCCCCGGTCTCGCCCCAGCAGCGCACCACCACGTCGGCGCACCCAGGTCGCAACTCGTGGCCATCGTCGGCGGACGTCGTGACCCTGGCCCCTGCCGCGCGCAGCTGCGCCGCCCGGATGTCGCCGTCCGCCCGCAGCACCACCACGTCGCGGCCTGCCACCTGGCCCAGCTCGCCGATGGCCCTGGGGATCTTGCCGTCGACGTCGACGACGCGGGCGAGCCGCGACGCGATGGCGGCGTTCGTGAACGAGAATGGGAGGTCAGCCACTGCCGCGAGTATAGGCACCGGGGTGGGCCCTGCCGCCGGGTGCCGCCGGGGCCGCCGGGGCCGTCGCGGCCGTCAGTCCGCCGGGGACGCCGCCGCGAGCACGGTGCCGCGGCGCGGCGCGAGCTCGATGACGGCGCGCCCGCCACGCACCTCCGTCGGCTCGGTCGCGGTCTCCCAGCCCGCCAGCGGCAGAGGCCGGAGCACGACGCCATCGCCGAGGCCGGGCAGCGGTACCGCGACCTGTGCCCGCCCCCCGCCCGCGTTCACGGCGACGACCAGCACCTCGCCGGCGCCCTCGCGGACGTGGACGTGCACCATCCCGCCGGCCTCGGGGATCCGGACCGACCCCTGCCCGCGGAGCGCCGGGTGCGACGCGCGCAGCGAGATCGCCGACCGGACGAACGCGCGGAGGCCCTCGTCCCACGTCGCGCGGTCCCACGGAAAGGCGCGCCGACAATCCGGGTCGTGCCCGCCCTCGAGCCCGACCTCGTCGCCGTAGTAGATGCACGGTGCCCCGGGGAGCGTCATCTGGAACAGCACGGCCAGCCGCAGCGCGTCCCGGTCCCCACCCGCCATCGTCACGAACCGCGGCGTGTCGTGGCTGTCGAGCAGGTGCAGCTGGACCGCCGCGACGTCCGGGTCGTACGCATCGAGCAGGTGGCGCAGCCGTGCCCCGAACGCAGGCGCATCGAGCGGGACCACGTTGCGCCCGAGATCGGCCTGCCGTGCGATCACCGGCATGTCGAGCGTGCGTGCCGCGGTGAACCCCAGCACCGCCTCGAGCAGCGGGTAGTCCATGAGCGCGTCGAAGCGGTCGCCGGACACCCAGTCGGGCGCTTCGTGCCAGATCTCGCCGACGAGATATGCCCCTGGATTGATGGTGCGGACGCGGCGCCGGAACTCGCGCCAGAACGTCGGGTCGTCGATCTCCTGCGGCACGTCCAGGCGCCACCCGTCGATCCCGAAGCGCGTCCAGTGCTCCGCCACGCCGAGCAGGTACTCGCGCGCCTCGGGGTTCGCGACGTTCCACTTGGGCAGCGCGGGGTGATCCCACCACGCCTGGTAGCCGAGCTGCGCGAGTGACGCCGCGCCCCTCCCCTGCCCGGTTCCGGCATGCTCGAGAGCGGCCCGCTCGGCGGGCGTGGGGTACGCGCGGACCGGCCGGCCGGCGTCCAGGGCGGCCTGGTCGAAGACGAACCAGTCCCGGTACGGCGAGGCGGCGCCGTTCTCCAGCACGTGGTGGAACGCCCAGAAGCCGCGGCCGGCGTGGTTGAAGACGCCGTCGAGCACCACCCGGATGCCGCGCGCATGGCAGGCGTCGAGCAGCTCGCGGAAGGCGGGGGTGCCGCCCAGGAGCGGGTCGACCTGCAGGTAGTCGTACGCGTGGTACCGGTGGTTCGACGCCGACTGGAAGATCGGGGTCAGGTAGAGCGCCGTGATGCCCAGGTCCACGAGCTCGTCGATGTGCTCGGCGATCCCGAGCAGGTCCCCGCCCTTGAATCCGTGCGCCGTGGGCGGCGCGGACCACGCCTCGAACGGGCCGGGCGCGCGCAGGCGCGGGCTGCGCGCGAAGCGATCCGGGAAGACCTGGTAGAAGACCGCGTCCCGGACCCAGGCCGGCGTGTCGACCCCCATGCGCCGACCCTACCCCTTCACGCCTCCGATCGTCAGTCCGGACACGATGTACTTCTGCAGGTACAGGTAGACCACCGAGACCGGCAGCGCCACCAGGATCGAGTAGGCCGCGAACTGGGACCACGGCGTGGTGCCCGAGTACTGGCCCACCATCCCGTTGAGCGTCATCGCCAGCGTCCAGCTCTGCACGTTCCCGGTCAGGAACATCCACGAGAAGTAGAACTCGGTCCAGCCGGCGATGAACCCGAAGAAGGCCGTGACCGCGATGACCGGGGTGGAGAGCGGCAGGATCACGTGCAGGAACACCTGCAGGCGCCCGGCGCCGTCCACCTGGGCGGCCTCCTCCAGGTCGCGCGGGATCGTGTCCAGGTAGCCCTTCATGTTCCAGATCGCGAACGGCAGCTGCGCCGACGTGACCGCGAGCGCCACGCCGAGCAGCGAGGCGCGCAGGTTGAACTTGTCGAGGTGCAGGCCGAGCAGGTCGAACGGGCCGATCTGGATCTTGTTGAGCAGCACGAACAGCGGCGCGATGGTCGCGACCGCCGGCAGCATCAGCACGGCCAGCACGGCGATCATGAGCACCTCGCGGCCGCGGAACTGGAGCCTGGAGAACGCGTAGGCGGCCAGGATCCCGAGGCCCACGCTGGCCACCGAGACCAGCACCGAGATGATCAGGCTGTTCAGCGCCAGCTGCGGGAACGAGACCGGGTTGAGGGTCGGCTGCGCGATGACCTTGGCGAAGGCGGCGAGGGTCGCGCCCGGCGGGATCAGGTCGAGCCCGGTGGGTCGCGCGATGTTCCGCGGGTCGAGCGCCATGCTCACGATCCACAGGATCGGGAAGAGCACGGTCGCCGCGATGAACAGGCAGACCAGCTGGAGCACGACCTGGCCGCGCAGCGACAGCTGGCCGCGGGTGCGACGGCGCGCGACGGCCTGGGTGCGCGGGGCGGTGGCGGCGACGGCGTCGGTGGTCATGGCCGGTACCTCGGCGCGCGCGGGGACGATGGGTGCGGATCGCGGGCGACCGGGCGAGCGGCCGCCGGCGTCCGGACGGCAATCTCAGGCATCGAACTGTGCCGTCGCTTTCGCCAGGCGATTCGTGACGAGCGTGATCGCCAGCAGGATGAAGAACTGGAAGACGGCGAACGCTGCCGCCACGCCGTACAGCTGCTGCTCGTTCACGAGCCGGTACGCCGTGGTCACGAGCAGCTCGGTCTGGCCGAACGGCCCGCCGCCGGACATGAAGTACGAGAGGTAGAAGAGGTTGAACGTGATCACGAAGCCGTAGATCGCGTAGGGCAGCATCGCCGGACGCAGGTAGGGCAGCGTGACGTTCCGGAACTTCTCCCAGCCGCCCGCGCCGTCCATCTCGGCCGCTTCGTACAGCTCGTTCGGGACGCTCTGGAGCGCTCCCGT
>JAJYDP010000562.1 GCA_021777365.1 Chloroflexota bacterium
GGCCACCGACCGGCTGATGAGCGCCGACCCGGGCGCGTACTGGTATCGCTGGGGGATCACGGGGGTCCCCACGCCGAACGACCCGCTGCCGGTGGTGGAGAAAGCGGCCGCGCTGTACCACGTGCGCTGGCTGATCCTCGAGAAGGACCAGCTGGTGCCGTCGCTGCGGCCGGTGCTGGCCGGGTCGGTGCGGCCATCGTGGCTGTCGAAGCCGCTCGCCGTGGTGCCCGCCGGGGCCGAGGACACGGGGCCTGACGCGAGCCTCCCGCAGGCCGCGCTCTACGCCGTGTGCCTGTCGCCGGGCGACGCGCGCTGCGGGCCGTGAGGGGCTGGGCCGTGTGAGGGCCCGACGAGGCGGCCAGGAGTTCTGCCGCGGGGCCGTGGCCGCGCGCCTCCCTGGCCCGTGCCTGCCGCGCCCGTGCGCTTCGCGCAGCCGTCGCGCCGCGCCCTCCGTCGCGCAGCCGTCGCGCCCGCGCCTGCCGCGCCCTTCGCGCCCCTCGTGCCCCTCGTGCCCCTCGTGCCCCTCGTGCCCCTCGTGCCCTTCGCGCGGTAGTCACCCACCGCCTGCTATTGGCCGTTCCGGGCAGATTTCCTGCGGTACAGTCACCCCGGGACTCGTATCCGGCGCCGGCCGCGACGCGGACCCGCCGGCCGCGACGCGCACCCGCCGGCCGCGACGCGCACGGTGTGCCTGGCTCCGCGGCCGTCTCCTCCGGCCGTTCGTGGCACCGTCCACGCACGGATCGTGCCCGGATCAGGCACGCGTCAGTGGGGCGCGCCGTCTCCCGGGGCACCTCTCGGCACCCGGACGCGCTTCCGGGGCGCAAACGGCGACATAGCAGTCCGTCCATGACTGTTCCGTGACGGCGAGCGTGGGGCGGGAGCCGCCGCGCTGGCGGCACCGGCCCGAGCACCGGCCGCGCCACCCCGAGCGTCGGTCGCTCCATGGCGACCGCCACTACCACCGCCGAGATCGGCCGAGTCACGGCGCGCCCCCAGGAACGACAGCGCGCGGATCGGGCCGGCAGGCTCGCGCAACCAGCGCCGCATCTCCAGCGCGCCCGCCGGGTACGCAGCGCGCAGCACGGTCCCATGCGCCCGGATCCGGTCCCGGTTCGTGGTGCTCTCCGCGAACAGCAGCCAGGTCCCGACCTGGGCCGGCACCCAACCCCGCTCCCGCCCGATCACGGGCGCCAGGCGCCGCTTGCGGTCGAGCGTGCCCAACACTTCCTGCACGTCGACAAGCTCAGTCTTGAGCTCGACGACCAGCAGCGTTCGGGTCGCCGCGTGCCAGGCCAGCACATCCACGACTCCGCGCTCGGCGTAGACCGCGAAGCTGACCTCCGGTGCCACCGACCAGCCCGGCAGCTCCGCGAACATCCGTGCCACCTCCTCGTGCATCGCCGAGTGGCGCGCGTTCATGAGCCGGTCCAGGTCGCCGCCGCGCCAGCGCGGCACCAGGTCGAGCCGCACGTCCAGCGCGGCGCCCACTGCTCGCAGGCTGTCGACGGAGAGCGGCCCCAGGTGGCCTCGCTCGATCCGCGAGACCTTCGTCTGCGAGACTCCGGCGGCGCACGCCAGGTCCGACTGGCGCCAGTCGCGCCGGACCCGAAGCGCGCGAATGACCGACCCGACCCGCTGATCGTCCACGGGCGGATTGTCGGGGGACGACCTCATCGGCCGATTACCAGCCACTTTGCTGGACCTCGCCGCGGCCGCATCGCTGGACGGAGGACCATCCGCGGGCGCCTCGCTGGCAGGCCGCCCCGCGCCTCTGTAATGTACACTGCGCCAGGCAGGAGGTGTACCGTTGCAGGTCGGCGTCAAGGAGCTTCGCGACCATCTGGCCGACTGGCTGGACGCCGTCCAGCGCGGCGAAGAGATCACCGTAACTGAGCGCGGCAAGCCGGTCGCGCGGCTCATCCCGGCCAGGGGGCTCTCGACCTACGAGCGCCTGGTCGCCGCAGGCGTCATCACACCGGCCAGGCGGCCCAAGAGGCCCTCCGCCGAGCATCCGACCATCGAGGGGCTCGGCTCCGTGTCCGACATCGTCCTCGAACAGCGACGGTGACCCGGCAGCGGTGAACGCGTACTTCGATACGTCGGCGCTGGTCAAGCTCCTCGTGACGGAGCCAGGATCGGACTTCGCGCGGGCGCTCTGGGACTCCGCCGGTTCGCCGGTGACCAGCCGCATCACCTATGTCGAAGCGCGGTCGGCACTCGCTGCGGCGTGGCGAGCACGGCGACTTCCCGAGGCGACGCCCGACCGCAGCAAGCAGCTGCTCGAGGGATTCTTTCGTGAGATGGGCGTAATCGAGGTTGACGCTGCCATCGCACGAGCCGCCGGTGACCTCGCCGAGCAGAACGGCCTGCGCGGTTACGACGCCGTCCACCTCGCCTCCTCGCTGGCGCTCGACCCGGAGGACACCGTGCTCGTGACGTGGGACCGCGACCTGGCCTGGGCCGCGTACGCTGCCGGCCTCTCCCTGGCCGGGATCGACCTGGAATGACTGCCCCGGACGCTCTCCGCCGCTCGCGCGCATTGCGGCACTAGATAACGCAGTCTATGATAGCGGGCGTTATCTAGTGCGACGGACCGACGGTAGCCAGGACGCTACACGGTCGCGGAGATGATCGCAACGGACACTCGCGGAGGCCGCTGACACGTGTTCGTGGATCGCGATGCAGAGCTCGCGTCGCTGGAAGAGCTGTGGGGCCTGCGACGGCAGGTGGTCCTGCTCTGGGGACGGCGCCGCGTCGGCAAGACCACGCTGCTGCAGCGGTTCGCCGAAGGCAGGCCCGCCATCTTCTTCCAGGCCGATCGCGGCACGCCGACCGAACAGCTCGCTAGCCTCACCGCTCGCGTCCTCGCCTATCGGCCCGACCAGCTGCTCGTGGACGCCCCGCTCGCGAACTGGAACCAGGCCCTCACATACCTGCTGCAGCTGGCGCGCCAGGCACGGCAGGAGGGCCACCCGCTGCTGGTGGTGATCGACGAGTACCCCTACCTGGCGGAATCCGATCCCGCCCTGTCCTCCCGGATCCAGGCGTTCCTGGAGGATGTGCGCTCCGAGGACCTGCCCCTCTTCCTGGTCCTGTCCGGAAGCCAGGTCGGCATGTTCGAGCGACACGTTCTGCTGGGGCCGCTGTACGGCCGGCGGACCTGGGGCGAGCAGCTGGCGCCACTGGGATACCGCGATGCCGGGGCGTTCTTCCCCGCGTGGAACAACCAGGATCGCCTGCGTGCGTACGCGGTCCTGGGCGGCATCCCGTACTACCTGGAGCAGTTCGATCCCGAGCGCGGGCTGCACTGGAACATCGAGAACCGGATCCTGCGCAAGGGGTCGGTGCTGTACGACGAGGCCGAGCTCCTGGTCCGCGAGGAGCTGGGGTCGGCCGCCCCCACCTACCTTTCGATCGTGGCGGCAGTCGCGTCCGGCGCCACCCGGCAGGCCGACATCGCCAGCCGGATCGGACAACCCAGCTCATCGCTGCCCCCGTACCTGGCCGAGCTCCGGAACCTCCACATCCTGGAGCACGTCCGGCCGATCACGGCGTTGAGCGGCTCCCGGGCAGGCGTCTGGAAGCTCGCGGACGGCTACCTGCGCTTCTGGTTCAGGTTCGTCAGGGCCAACCGCACCGACCTCGAGGCCCGCCGCTTCGAGGCGGTCTTCCGCGAACGGGTACGGCCGCAGCTGGATCACTTCGTGAGCCAGCCGGCGTTCGAGGAGGTCTGCCGCAGCTACGTCCGCCGGTCGTCGGGCGTGGATCCCAACCTGCCGGCTCGGGGCGAGGTCGGCTCGTGGTGGGGTCCCGTACCCGACCCATCGCATCCGGGGACCCGCCGCGTGGCGCAGGCGGAGGCGGACGTGGTGGTGCTCGACCAGGGACGCCTTCTTCTGGCCGGCGAATGCAAGTGGCAGAGGGAGCCTGCCGGCCTCGATACTCTGACCCAGCTGGAGCGGACCGTTCCCCACATCCCGGGGTTCGACGCGGGGGCGACTCGCCTGGCGATCTTCAGCCGGGAGGGGTTCACGGACGAGCTCCGCGCCGCGGCCACGGCGCGATCGATCGTGCTTCGGTCGGCGGACGACCTGTACGCGAGCTGATCAGCTCTTCAGCCC
>JAJYDP010000563.1 GCA_021777365.1 Chloroflexota bacterium
GCCGGGATCGAGCGCGCGCGGGGCCTGATCACGACGGTCGACTCGGACGCGAACAACGTCTACGTCATCCTCTCCGCCCGGGCGATCAACCCCGGGCTGTTCGTGGTCGGGCGGGCGAACGCGGCGGGCGCCGAGGCGAAGTTGACCCAGGCGGGCGCGGACCGCGTGGTCTCGCCGTACACGATGGCCGGGCACCGGATCGCGGGGCTCGCGATGCGGCCGCGGGTGGTCGACTACATCGACGCGGCGCTCTCCCACGGCGAGCTCGCCTTCTCGCTCGAGGAGGTGACCACACACGACGGCGACACGATCGCGGGGTCCACGGTGGGCGAGCTTCGCGACCGGGGCGTCTACACGCTGGCGATCGTCCGCGAAGGGGGCGGATACTCCGCGAACCCGGGGCCAGAGCGCCGGCTCGTCGCCGGCGAGACGCTCATCGTGTCGGGGAGCGCGGCGACCCTCTCCGCGCTTCGCGAGGGTCCGTAGGGCCGGACTCGGACCCCAGCGCTTCGCGGACGATGCGAGCCTGCTCGGCGCGGTGCGCCGCGTGGTAACCCTCCGCCGGGCTCGAGCGCTCGGGGCGTGACACGGCGACGACCGGGATCTTCGCCGCGACGATCTCGCGCAGCTCCGGCAGCACGAACTTGCGCGCCCCCATGTTCCTCGGCTCCTCCTGCGCCCAGACGACCGTCTCCAGGGCGTCGTACCGTCGCAGGACCTCGCGAAGCTCCCCGGCCGGGAACGGGTAGAGGAGCTCGACCCGGACGACGGCCGTGTCGGGGAACGCTCCGGCGGCCTCCGGGGCGGTGAGCTCGTGGTAGAGGCGCCCGCTGCACAGCACCAGCCGGCGCACCCGGCCGCGGTCCCCTCGGTGCCTCTGATCGTCGATCACCGGCAGGAACCCGCCGGCGGTCAGCTCCTCGGGTCCCGACGCCGCCGCGGGGAGCCGGAGCAGCCCTTTCGGGGTCATCAGGACCAGCGGGCGCGGGATGGGCCGCAGCGCCTGGTCGCGCAGGAGGTGGAAGTACTGCGCCGGCGTGGTGCAGTTCGCCACCCGGATGTTCCCCTCCGCACCGAGCGCGAGGTACCGCTCCAGGCGGGCGCTGGAGTGCTCCGGTCCCTGGCCCTCGTACCCGTGCGGCAGCAGCATCGTCAGGCGGGACGTCAGCCCCCACTTGGCCAGGCCGGCGATGATGAACTGGTCGACGATCACCTCGGCCGCATTGGCGAAATCGCCGTACTGCGCCTCCCAGATCACCAGGGCGTCCGGCGCCTGGGCCGCGTACCCGTACTCGAACCCCAGGCACGCGTACTCGGACAGCGGCGAATCGTGAAGCTCGAAGGCGGCCCCGACGCCTGCGAGGTGCTGGATCGGCGCGTACCGCGTCCCGGTGCTCGCATCGTGGAGCACGAGGTGGCGCTGGCTGAAGGTGCCCCGCTCCGTGTCCTGCCCGGTGAGTCGGATCGGCACGCCCTCCAGCAGGAGCGATGCGAACGCGAGGGCCTCGGCGTGGGCCCACGCGATGCGGCCGCCGTCCGCCAGCGCCGCGCGCCGCCGGTCGAGCTGGCGGAGCAGCCTGGGATGCACGGTGAAGCCGGCGGGCCAGGTCAGCAGCTGCTCGTCGATCGCTCGGAGCTCGTCGAGGGGGACACCGACCCGGGGCTCCTGGGTTCCGGCAGCGTCGCCCTGGACGACCTCGTCGACCGCGTCTGGCTGCGGGCCCTCTGGCTGCCGTGACGGCGCGTCCTGGATCTCGGCCAGCCGGCGCTCGGCGGCCTCGAGCTCCCCGCGCGCCGCCCCCTCGTCGACGACGCCCTCGGAGACGAGCCGCCGGAGGTAGAGCTCGCGCACGGTGGGCTGGACGGCGACCCGCCCGTACATCCGCGGCTGCGTGTACGCGGGCTCGTCCTCCTCGTTGTGCCCGTGGCGCCGGTACCCGACCACGTCGATCAGGAAGTCGCCGTGGAAGAGCTCACGGTAGGCGGCGGCGAGCCGGACGGCCGCCAGGCACGCCTCCGGGTCGTCGCCGTTGACATGCACGATCGGCACGTCGAAGCCCTTCGCGACGTCGCTGGCGTAGTCGGTGGACCGGCCGTCCCGCGGGTCGACCGTGAACCCGAGCTGGTTGTTGGCGACCAGGTGGATCGTGCCGCCCGTGGTGTACCCCCGGAGGCGGGCGAGGTTGAACGTCTCGGCCACCACGCCCTGGCCGGCGATCGCGGCATCGCCGTGGATCAGCACCGGCAGGGCGCTGCTCGTGTCGCGCGGCGCGTCGGGCCGGCTCCGGTCGGTCTGCTCCGCGCGCGCCCTCCCCTCGACGACGGGGTCGACCGCCTCGAGGTGGCTCGGATTGGGCGACACGGCCACGCGGACGTCGCCGGCGGCGGCATGGTACACGCCGCTCGCGCCGCGGTGGTACTTGACGTCGCTCGTCTCGCCCTCCGCCGCCGGCTCTTCCTCGGCCGCCGGGTGGCCCCGCTCGAACTCGCCGAGAATGTCCGAGTACGGGACTCCGACGACGTGGGCGAGCACGTTCAGGCGCCCGCGATGCGCCATGCCGATCTCCAGCGAGCCGGTGCCCGCCTTCGCGGCCAGCTCGACCAGCTCGTCCAGCATTGGCACGAGCACGTCGAGCCCCTCGATCGAGAAACGCTTCTGTCCGAGGTAGGCCCGCTGCAGGAAGCGCTCGAACGCCTCCACCCGGGTGAGCCGATCGAGCACGCTCCGTCGCTGGTCCGCGGACGGCGGGGTGCGGTAGTCGCCCGATTCGATGGCCCGCCGCAGCCAGGTGCGCTCCTCGTGGCTGTCCAGGTGCTCCACTTCGAAGGCGCTCGTGCCGCAGTAGGTGCGCTGCAGTGCCGGCAGGACGTCCGCCAGCGTCTCGCCGGGGACGTGCACCCGCAGCACGGCGGCGGGGATGCGCGCGAGCGCGTCCGGTGTGAGCCCCCACGTCTCCGGGTCGAGCGAGGGGTCGCCGGGCGGCTCCGAGCCGAGGGGATCGAGCCTCGCCGCCCGGTGGCCGAAGTGCCGGTATGAACGGACGAGGGCCATGGCCGAGGCGACGTCGGCGAGCAGGGACGCCGGTGGCGTCGCGCCCGTCACGCTCCGTTCGGCCCCGTCGCCCAATCCGAGGCAGCTCGCCACGTGCCCGTAGAACTCGTCGGCCCCCTGCAGCAGCTCGTCGAGGGTCCGCAGGAACCGCCCCGACTCGGCACCCTGGATGACCCGGTGGTCGTACGTGCTGCTCACGGTCATCAGGGGGTCGCCGGCCACCCGCCTGATCGCGCCGGTAGCGACGATCGTGCCCTGACCGGCCATGAGGCGAGGAACCGACGCGGTGGTCCCGAGCGTGCCCGGGTTCGTGAGGGTGATCGTCCCGCCCGCCAGGTCGTCCGCGGCAAGCCGGCCCGTCCGCGCCCGATCGACCAGGTCGTCGTACGCGGCCGCGAACTCGGCGAAATCGAGGTCGGCGGCGCCGTGGACCACGGGGACGACCAGGAACCGGGACCCGTCCCGCCCTTCGACGTCCACCGCGATCCCCAGGCTGACGTTGCCGGGGTCGACGCGATGGGGCAGCGCATCGATCTCCCGGTAGTACGAGGCCATGGCCGGGTGGCTGGCCGCCGCCTGCGCGACCGCGAAGGCGACCAGGTGCGTGTACGACAACCTGCGGGGCGCGATCGCGTCGTTCAGCCGGCGTCGCTCCGACTCCAGCACTCCGGCCGCGATCTCGCGGAACGAGGTGGCGGTCGGTACGGAGAGGCTCTCGGTCATGTTGGCCACCAGGCGGGCACCGATCCCCTGGATCGGGACCGCGTGTTCCCCGTCCCGGGGCTGGCGTGGGGGTTGGTAGGACGCAGGCGCATTCATGGCTGAGCGGTCGAGCGTAACGGCATATCGGCGAACGCGCCGAAACGCACCAACCAGGCGGACGGATCCGGCCTCCGACCGCCGCTCCGCGATGGGGCCCGCCCCGGGTCAGTCGAGCGGGGCGGTGGGCGACGCCTCCCCGTTGAGCGCGTCGGCGATGAGACGCAGCACCCACACCGCGGTCTTGCGGGCGGCGATGTTGAGGAGCGCGCGGTCCACCGCCGCCCCGAGCTCGCCGCCGG
>JAJYDP010000564.1 GCA_021777365.1 Chloroflexota bacterium
CGCGCGGTGTCGGCACCGCTGACAGTCACGTCGATGGTGGTGCCGCCGCCGAAGTTCTGCTGCTGCACGTCGACCGCGTATGCCTCGGCCACCAGCGGCCGCAACTGGCCCTGGAGCCTGCGCTGCTCGGTGTCGAGGTTGGTGGACGGCGTGAGCTTGACCAGGATCTGGGCCGAGTTGGAGGCACGTCCGCTGAACGCGGCGTTCAGCGTCTGGACGCCGGTGTCGCCCTCGCCCGGCACGCTGGTCGCGATCAGCGTCACCTCCGGGTCGGCGTGCAGGATCTGCTCGGCCTGCTCCGCGCGGGCCAGCACGGCAGACGAGGCGGTCCCGATCGGCGGTGACACAGTCACCTGCAGGTACTTCTCCGACCCGGAGTTGAGGAACTGCGTGGGCAGCGTGGGGATGAGCGCCGCGGATCCCGCGAACAGCAGGGCAGCCAGGACCACCACGCCCCAGCGCGTGAGCCGGTTGCGCAGCGCGAACCGGAGCGTGGGCGTGTACAGCCGCTGCCAGATCGTGTCCTTCGGCGCGGACGCCTCGAAGCGCATGCCGAGCGAGCCGATCAGCAGGTAGGCCAGGACGGGGACCACGGTGAGCGCCACTACCAGCGAGGCGAGCAGGGCGAACGTGACGGTCAGCGCGAACGGCAGGAAGAACTGGCTGACGATGCCGCCCACGAAGCCGAGCGGCAGGAAGACCGCGACCGTGGTGAGCGTGGAGCTGGTGATCGCGCTCGCGACCTCGCGCGGCCCGCTCACCACCGCGCTGCGGATCGGTTCGCCCTGGCTGCGGTGCCGGTAGATGTTCTCGAGCACCACGATCGCGTCGTCCACCACGCGCCCAACGGCCACCGCGAGCCCGCCGAGGGTCATGATGTTGATGGTGATCCCCGTCGCGAGCATCAACCCAAGGGCCGCCAGCAGCGAGAGCGGGATGCTCATCGCCGCCACGAAGGTCGAGCGGAGGCTCAGCAGGAACAGGAAGATCGTCAGGATCGCGAAGAGGGCGCCGAGTCCGCCCTCCCGGAGCAGCCCGTCGCGCGACTCCTTGATGAACGACGAGAGGTCGTCGACGGTGGTGATCTTCAGCTGCGTCCCGTACTGCGCCTGGATGGCGGCGAACTTCGCCTGGACGGCGTTCGCGACGTTGACCGTGTTGGCGTCGGTCGTCTTCGAGACGGTCACGGTGACGGCCGGCGCCCCGTCGAGTCTCGCGTAGCCGGTCGACTGGACGTCGGCGACCTGGACGCCGGCGATGTCGCCGAGGCGGACCGGGACCGGGACCGCGGCCAGAACTGAGGCGGCCTGCCCCGGGCTGGACCCGGCCGATGCCCCGGGCTGCCCGGCGGCCGCCGGCAGGCCCGTCACCCCCACCACCAGCCTCCGGATCTCGTCGAGCGACCCGAACTGGTGCAGCGCCGAGACCGGGATGGTCGTGCCGTCCTGCGAGAGTGAACCGGCCGGGATCGTCACGTTGTTCGCCTGCAGGACCCCGGACACCTGCTGGACCGAGATGCCATCAGCCGTGAGCTTCGCCGGGTCGAGCGTGACCTGCACCACCCGGTCCGCGCCGCCCGTAAGGCTGACCTGTCCGACGCCGGCGATGCCCTGGAGGCCGGGAACCACGACGCTCTGCGCGAGCTGCGAGACCTGGTCCGGGGTGGTGCCGTTCACCCCCTGGACCGCGGCCGTGATCACGGGCGTCGCGTTGATGTCGAGGGCCGTGACCTTCGGGGTGACGCCGGCCGGGAGCTGGACCCCCCCGAGCGCCTGCTCGATGGCGGTCTGGGTGCCCTTCACGTCGGTGCCGTAGGAGAACTGTGCGACCACCACCGAGATGCTGTTGGACGAGGTGGACTGGACGTGCTCGAGGCGCGGCAGGCTGGCGATCGCCCGCTCGATCGGCTTGGTGACCTGCTCGGTGACGTCGGTCGCGCCGGCACCCGGATAGGCCGCGAGCACCGTGATGATCGGCAGGTCGACGTTGGGCACCAGCTCCTGGTTCAGCTGCCCCCAGCTGAAGATGCCGGCCATGAAGACGCCGACCGCGAGCAGGAGCGTGACGCTCCGCTTGGCCACGGCCAGCTCGGTGAGGCGGCTCACATCCCCTCCTGTGGGCGATGCCCGGCGCGCGCCCTGCGCCCGCGGGCGTGTCAGATCGGTGGTGTCGGGCGTCGGTCGACGCCCGCGGTGGCCTGCTCCGGGAGCCGCGATCGAACGCGGCGTGGCCGCACGTGATACCCGGCGGCCGAACGGCCCCTGCAGCATACCATCGGCCAGCGGCGCTCCCGGATCGCGGCGCCGCGGATTCGGGCCCCGCGTACCATGGCGCGGATGGGCTACCTGACGCTCGCCCTCCTCTTCGTGCTGTTCGTGCTGGCGCTGCTGCCGACGCGCCGGCTGTGGATCGCGGGAACGGGGCTCGAATGGCGGATCGGCTACCTGGTCACGCTCCTGGCGCTGGGCCTTGCCGCCATCGAGTTCGAAGCGCTCGGCCGCTACCTGCTGCCAGTCCTGCTGCTCCTGTACCTGGTGCCCTTCAGCGGGATCCCCGCGCGCTGGGAGCGCTGGCGGCGGCGTCCACCGCGCGACACGATCATCGAGGGGCATGCGATCCGGCTGGACGCGGACGACCCGCCGCGGCGGTGAGCCTGCGGGGCCCGTGCCGCCCGGTGTAGCCGCGCTGCTATCCTCGAACATCATGGCCGACCGGAGCTCCCCCCTCGCCTGGGCCGACGTGGCGGCCCTGCTGCGACGGCGCCACCTGCGACTGACGCCGCAGCGGCGGGCGGTCGTCGGAGCGCTCTCCGAGTTCGACGGCCACGTCACGGCCGCGCAGCTCGTCGAACGGTGTCTCGAGAAGGACCCCGGGTTCGTGCCGTCCACGGTCTACCGCACGCTCGACGTGCTCGAGGGCCTCGGGCTCATCACGCACATCCACGACGCCGAGGGCCGCGAGCAGTACCAGCCCGCGGCGGAGGCGCCGCACGCGCACCTGATCTGCCGCGAGTGCGGCGCGACGTGGGAGATCGGCAGCGACGAGCTGGGCGACTTCCTGCCCCTCCTGCACCGGCGGCACGGGTTCGACGTCGATCTCAGCCACCTGGCGATCTTCGGCCGGTGCGAGGCCTGCGGCCGGCCGTGACCGCCTGGGCCCGCCACGCCAAGATCGCCTTCGTCGGCTCGCATGGCATCCGCAAGACCACGGCCGCCCACGCGTTCGTGGGCGCGCTGCAGCGCGCGGGCCGGTCCGTCGAGTACGGGCGCGAGGTCGTCCGCGACAACCCGCTGGGGATCAACGAGACCGCCACCGGCGAGGCGCAGCTGTGGGTCCTGGTCTCGCAGGTGCGCCAGGAGCTCGAGCTGGCCCCCAAGGCCGAGGCGCTCGTGACCGACCGCGGCGTGGTCGACAACTTCGCCTACTACCTGCGGGCGTGCGGCATGGTCGACCGGTTCTCCATCGAGCCGTTCGTGCGCGCCTGGTCCGCCACCTACGACCTGGTCGTGCGGCTGCTCCCCGACATCGCCCTCCGCCCCGATGGCGTGCGCAGCACCAGCGACGCGTTCCGCGACGAGATCGAGGCAATCCTGGACCGCATCCTCCCGGAGTTCCTGGGACCGGAGCGGCTGGTCGCGATCCGTGCCTCCGAGGTGAGCGACGTCATGGACTGGTGGCCGATCGCCGAGCGGCTGGCGGCGATCGTGGGCGAACCGTTGCTGGCGCAGGGGATCACGCACAGGACGGGGCGGCGGGCGCGAGCCGCCCGAACCGGCACGACCGTGGCGCCCGCGGCCAGCCCGCAGCTCGAGCTGGACCTTCCGCCAACGGACGCCCAGTAGGGAAGGCGTCCGCCTGCACGGCCCTATCAGCTGCCGTGGGCTGTCGAGTGCGACCGGTTGCGTTTCAATGCAGTTGCAAGAGATTGCAGCTACCGGCCGCCGACGGTAGGATCTCGTTCCATCAGCCGCTCACCCACGCCAGGGGGGACCCGTTGCTCGCCCACGCCACCCGCATCCTCGCCTCGTCCAGGGACCTGCGCCGGAGAGTCATCGGCGTCTACGGGTTCCTGCTCGCCTTCAACCTGACCGCCTGGGGGCTCACCCTGGTCGC
>JAJYDP010000565.1 GCA_021777365.1 Chloroflexota bacterium
CTCGGGTTCTTCCTGACCGCGGAGGCGGTGGCCTTCCTCAGTGTTACTCCGACTGCGGCGTTGCTGCAGCTACACAGAGCCGTGGCCGACTCGTTAGCCCCGCTGGTCAGCGGGTACTGGTCGCACTACCTGCCGGACGCGTGGACCCCCCATTGCACGATCGCCTTAGTACACGTCTTCTCAACTCCATAGACGTATAAGACGACCGCAGCTACCATCCCTCTCGGAAGGAGGGACGAATGTCGCGACGGAGTCCGTACCGGATCGAGTTGACGAACGGCGAGCGGGAGACCCTGGAGGGCACGCTCCGCCGGCCGACCGCCAGCCAGGCGGCCGTCCAGCGCGCGCGGATCGTGCTCCTCGCCGCGGGTGGGCTGCGCAACGACGAGATCGCGGCCCGCTGTGGGATCGTCCGGCCAACCGCGAGCAAGTGGCGCAAGCGCTTCTTCGAGCAACGTGCAGCGGGCCTGCGCGATCGCCCGCGGTCTGGCCGGCCGCGGGCCTTTCCCCCCTCGGGTGGTGGTCGAGATCAAGGCGCTCGCGTGCGAGCGGCCGACTGAGCTTGGCCTGCCCCTCGCTCGACTGTCGGTCGCCGAGATCGCCCGGGTCGCGGTCGCGCGCGACATCGTGGAAGCGATCAGTACGACGACCGTCTGGCGCTGGCTCAGCGAGGATGCCTTGCAGCCCTGGACGTACCGCACCTGGATCTTCCCCCGCGATCCCGACTTCGAGCGCAAGGCCGGGCGGATCCTCGATCTCCATGCCGGCCGCTGGCAGGGCGCGCCACTGCGGCCCGACGAGCACGTCGTGTGCGCCGACGAGAAAACGAGCATCCAGGCGCGGGCGCGGATCCATCCTGGGACGCCGCCGGCACCCGGACGGGCGGGCCGCGTCGAGCACGAGTACGAGCGGCGCGGCGCGCTCGTCTACTTCGCCGCCTGGGACGTGCATCGGGCGAGGGTCTTCGGGCGCTGCGAGCCGAAGACGGGGATCGTTCCCTTCGGACGCCTCGTCGACCAGGTCATGACCCAGGAGCCGTACGCGAGCGCCCGGCGGGTGTTCTGGGTCGTCGACAACGGCTCCTCCCACCAGGGTGCGCGGTGCGAGGCGCGCCTGCGTGAACGCTGGCCGCAGATCACCCTCGTCCACACGCCCGTCCATGCCAGTTGGCTGGACCAGACCGAGATCTACTTCTCGATCGTCCAGCGCAAGGTGCTCGACCCGAACGACTTCGCCTCGCTCGCCGAGCTCGAGGCCAGGCTCCTCGCCTTCGGTGAGCACTACAACGCCGTTGCCACGCCGTTCGAGTGGCGCTTCACGCGGCTCGATCTCCATCGCGTGCTGGCCGGGCTGCAGCCGAGGGCCCTGCCGCAGGCGGCATGAGCAGATGCTTTACGTTCACGCACTTGCGAATCGGTGTACTAAGCCACCTAGAGCGGCAGACCGGCCTCGAGGTGGGCCATGGCGGCGTCCATCAGCGCCAGGTAGTCGCCATTCGGCTCAGCGGCTCCCGAGAGCCAGGCCACCAGGCCCACGCCGACCACCGCGCCGACCAGGTTGCGGACCTCGAAATCGCTCCCCGGCCTCCCGGCTCGCTCGCCCACCGCCTCCGCGAACGGCTCCATGGTGGTGACGAACTCATCGAGCATGCGCCTGCGCAGCTCCGGGACCGACAGGATCAGGTCGGCCCGCTCCTGCTGCTGCGCCACCCACTCGCCCAGCGCCGTGCCAAGGACGGCGCGCATGGCGGCCCGGATGGCGGCGATCGGGCTCATCTCGGCTGGCTGCGCCCGAAACGCCTCGATGAGGACCGGGTCGAACGGATCGTAGAGCACCACGTCTTCCTTCGTGGGGAAGTACCGGAAGAACGTGCTGGGCGACACCTCGGCCGCCTCGGCGATCTGCTCCACGGTGGTCTCCGCGTAGCCCTGCTCTCGGAACAGCCGCAGCGCATGCTCCTGGATCAGCGCCCGCGTGCGAGCCTTCTTCCGCTCCCGCAGGCCGGGCCTTGGTCTGTCACCCTCCGGCTGCGACGTCACGTTCTACTCCTCGCTGCTTCTCCTGCGATGGTACAGGCGCCGGTCGCCCCGGGAGGAAGGCCAGCGCGAGCACGGCACCGAGCACGGTGATGGCAGCCGCGACGCGGACAGCGTCGTCCATGCCCGCCACGAACGCCGTTCGCGCCGAGCTGGCCAGCGCGGCGGACCCGAGATGGTGGGCGACCGCGAGCCCGTCGAAGACACTCTGCCGTGCCTCCGCCGCGACGGCCGCCGGCAGGTTTCCCAGCTGCAGCTGACCCTGGTAGGTGGAGTTGAGGACGCTGCCGAGGATCGACGCCCCGAAGGCGGGGCCGAGCTTCACGACCGTCTGCAGCAACGCCGATCCCACGCCGCTGCGCTCCGTCGAGAGCTCTACGAGAGCGGCAGACACGGCCGTGGCGAAACCCAGGCCGGCCCCCGCGCCGACCACGGACGTCCAGAGCGCAACGAACGCGTCTCCGCTCGTCGCGGTCATCGTCGTTCCGAGCGCCATTCCCGCGACGACCACCGCGAAGCCGGCGGCGACGGTCAGCCTGGCTCCGATCCGGGCGGCGACCCGGTCGGCCGGTACGGCGCCGATGACCAGCCCGGCGATGACCGGGAGGAGCCGGAGCCCGGCCCCCTGGGCGTCAAGCCCCACGATCGCCTGGAGGTACTGCGGCAGCGCGAACAGGACACCGAAGAGCCCAAGGGCGCCGAATGCCGTGAGGATGATCCCCCAGGTGAAGCTGCGCGAACCGAAGAGCCCGAGGTCGATCAGCGGCTGCCCGCCCGAGCGCGCGGTGAGCCGGCGCTCCCAGAGCACGAACGCCACGAGAACGACGAGGCCGGCGGCCACCGGCACGAGCGCGCCTGCGCCGCCCCACCCGTTCTGTCCGGCCTCGATGACGCCGTACATCAACGCCACGAGCCCGGCGCAGGAGAGCAGTACGCCGGCGATGTCGACGCCGGGGGCCTCGGGCGCCCGCGACTCGGGCACGAGCGCGGCGACCGCGAGCAGCGCGAGCAGGACCACCGGCACGTTCATCAGGAAGATCCAGCCCCACCAGGCGTTGGAGAGGATCCAGCCGCCCAGGATGGGCCCGATCGGCAGGGCCACGAAGTTCGCCGCGCTCCAGATTCCGATCGCGCGCGGCCGCTCCCGTTCATCGAAGAGCACGGTGACGAGCGAGAGCGCCATGACGATCAGCGCGGCCCCGGCAAGCCCGACCACGACGCGGGTGGCGATGAATACGCCCGGGCTGGGCGCCGCGGCACAGGCGATCGAACCCGCGCCGAACACCGCGAGGGCACCGAGCGCGACTGCACGGCGGCCGTACCGGTCGCCCAGGAGCCCTGCCGGAAGCATCCCCGCGGCCAGCGCCAGGGTGTACGCGGTCACGAACCACTGGAGCTCCGACTCCGATGCCTTCAGCGCGCCGGCCAGTGTCGGCAGCGCCAGGGTGAGCACCGTGGCGTCCAGGCTGATGGTCAGGATCGCCAGGCTCATCGCCCCGAGCGCCCACCAGCGCCGCCTTCCCGCATCGGTCATGATTGCCCGGTCCTTTTCAATGTAACTATTGATTGATTGTTACTACTACTATAGACCGACTGTCAACATGGGCGCCCGCTCCAGGTCAGGAATGGCCGCGGCTCGCGGCGTTCGAGGGGCCGCGGATCCGTGCCGGTGGCGCGTGGCCGGCAACGAAGACCGCGGACGCGTAGGCTGAGCGCCCGTGATCTTCGTCGCGCTCAAGCTCGTCCTGACCCCATTGCTCATCGGCGGCGCCAGCCTGGGTGCGCGCCGATGGGGCCCCGTGATCGGCGGCTGGATGGTCTCGCTGCCGTTGACGTCGGGGCCGGTCGCCCTCTTCCTCGCGCTCGATCGAGGCCCGTCGTTCGCCGCCACGGCCGCCGAGGCATCGGTTGCCGGCAACGTCGCGATCGTCGCCTTCTGCCTGGCCTACGCGCGAGTCGCCACGCGCGCCGGATGGCCCGCGGCCATCGCCGCGGCCGGCATCGGCTGGCTCGCGGCAGCCGTGGCACTCCAGCCGGCGCTGGCACTCCCGGTCGGCGTAGTGTTCGT
>JAJYDP010000566.1:0-1696 GCA_021777365.1 Chloroflexota bacterium
CCCCTGGCGCGGCTGGTGGCCTTCGCCACCACGGGCGTGGCCCCGGAGGTGATGGGGATCGGCCCGGTGGAGGCCGTGCCGAAGGCGCTCCGGCAGGCCGGCCTGTCGCTCGCGGACATCGACCTGGTGGAGCTCAACGAGGCGTTCGCCGCGCAGGTGGTGGCCGTGGTCCGGGCGCTCGGCCTGGACGAGGCGCGCACCAACGTCAACGGCGGCGCGATCGCGCTGGGGCACCCGCTCGGCGCGACCGGGGCCAAGCTGTCCACGCAGGTGATCCACGAGCTGGCGCGGCGCGGCGGACGGTACGGGCTGGTCACGATGTGCGTCGGAGGGGGCCAGGGGGCGGCCGGAATCATCGAGCGGCTCGACGGGGACCCGTTCGAGCAGGCGGCACGGGCGCGGGAGCGCTGGGCGGCGGGCCGGCCGGGGCCCCCGGCGGTCGCGGCAGGGACCACGAACGGCGAGGGTGCGGCCGCGACCGGCGCGGCGCGGGGCCCGGAAGGAGAGGCGGCGGCATGACCGAGGTGCGGGAACGGGCGACGGGCGAGGTGGGGACGGCCGGCGCGACCGGCGGACCAGGCGGATCCGGCCCCGCGGGCCACGCGGGCATCCCGGGCGGGGCGTTCGTCGTCCGCGCCGCCACGCCTGACGAGGTCTTCACCCCGGAGCGGCTGGACGACACGCAGCGCGCGATCCGCGACGCCGTGCACGAGTTCGTCGAGCGCGCCGTCGGACCCCGGCGCGAGGCGATCGAGGCGCGGGACTACGCGGCCCACCGTGCGCTGCTGGGGGAACTCGGCGAGCAGGGGTATCTCGGCGTGGACGTGCCGGAGGCGTACGGCGGGGCCGGCCTGGACAAGGTGACCTCGATGCTGGTGAGCGAGGGCCTCGCCGAGGCTGGCAGTCTCGCCGTCACGTACGGAGCGCACGTCGGGATCGGGACGCTGCCGCTCGTGTTCTTCGGCACAGACGAGCAGCGGCGGCGCTGGTTGCCGGGGCTCGCCGACGGGTCGATCGTGGCGGCGTACGCGCTGACCGAGCCGGGAGCCGGCTCCGACGCGCAGGCGATCCGGACCAGGGCCGACCTCTCGCCCGACGGCACGCACTATCTGCTCAACGGCAGCAAGCAGTTCATCACCAACGCCGGATTCGCCGACCTGTTCACCATCTACGCGAAGGTCGACGGGGAGCGGTTCACGGCCTTCCTGGTGCCGCGCGACACGCCCGGACTGACCGTCGAGGCAGAGGAGCACAAGCTCGGCGTCCGGGGCTCGTCGACCTGCGCGCTGACGCTGGCCGACGCGCGCGTTCCGGTGGGGAACGTCCTGGGCGAGATCGGCCGGGGCCACATCGTCGCCTACAACGTCCTGAACGTCGGTCGCTTCAAGCTTGCCGCCGGATGCCTCGGGGGGATGCGGCCGGCGCTCGACCAGGCGATCGCGTACGCGACGGACCGGCGGCTCTTCGGCCAGCGGCTCCTGGACCTGCCGCTCACCCGCGAGCGCGTCGCGACCATGGCCGAGCGGACGTACGCGGTGGAGTCGACCACCTACCGGAGCGCGGGGCTGATCGACGGCCTCCTCGCGGGTGCGCACGGCGATCCCGAGCAGGCGCGGGGGGCGCTGGAGGAGTACGCGATCGAGTGCTCGATCGCCAAGGTGCTCGCCTCCGACGGCCTCAACGAGGTGGTGGACGA
>JAJYDP010000566.1:1706-4101 GCA_021777365.1 Chloroflexota bacterium
CCTGCTCCAGCTGATGGGCGGGTACGGCTACATGGAGGACTCCGGCGTGGCGGGGATGTACCGCGACGCGCGGATCCACCGGATCTGGGAGGGCACCAACGAGGTGAACCGCCTCCTGGTGCCCGGGATGCTCCTGCGCCGGGCGATGCGGGGGCGCCTGGACCTGCTCGGGCCGGCGAAGCGGGCGGCCGACTCGCTCGTCTCGCCGGAGCCTCCGGTCGAGGGCGGAGGGGCTCTTGACGAGGAGCTCCGGCAGGTGCGGGCGATGCGCACTGCGCTGCTGGTCGCGGCCGGCGCGGCGGTCCAGCGGTACGGCGAGCGGCTCGAGGACGAGCAGGAGGTGCTGTACCGCGTCGCGGACATCGCCATCGCGCTGTTCGCGGCCGAATCCGCCGTGCTGCGGGCGCGTGCGTCGGGCGACCCGCTCCAGGCGGACCTCGCGCGGCTGGTGGTCGCGTCGGGCATCGCCGCGGTGGAGCGCGGCACGGCCGAGGTCGCGGCGCGGGTTCAGGAGGGGGATGAGCGGCGCATGGTCCTGGCAGGGCTGCGGCGGCTGCTCCGCCGCGAGCCGGTGGACCTGGTCGCGCTGCGGCGGTCGGTGGCCGCGGTGCTGGTGGATCGAGGCGGTTACCGGGTGTAGCCGGCCGTGCCTGGCGCGGGACCGGCGGACGAGGAGACCGAGGGATGGCGACGGTGATGACACGACCCACGCCCTGGGTCGCGCACTACGACCAGGGGGTCCCGGCGGAGGTCGAGCTCCCCGAGGTTCCGCTGGACGGCCTGCTCCGGCAGGCCGCGGCCCGGTGGCCGGCCGGGATCGCCCTGAGCTTCTATGGGCGCACCACGACCTACGCCGCACTCGATCGACAGGTCGACCGCATGGCACACGCGTTCCGTGCCCTCGGCGTGCGGCCGGGCGACGTGGTCAGCCTCCACCTGCCCACCAGCCCCGCGTTCGTGGTGGCGTTCTACGGGCTGCTGCGGGCGGGGGCCATCGGCATGCCCATGAATCCGCTCTACGTGCCGCGCGAGATCCTCGACCTCGTGCGCCTGGGGCGGCCGGTCGCCTCAGTCTCGCTTGACCTCGTCGCGCCGCGGGTGCGGGCGGCGAGGGAGGAGGCGGGCGTCGAGGGCCCGGTCGTCACGGTCGGGATCGCGGAGCAGCTCCCCCCGATCAAGGCGCGGCTCTACCCGATCAAGGCGCGGCGCGAGGGCCGCTGGCACCCGATCGCCGACACGCCGGCCACGCCGCACCTGGCTCGGCTCATCGACGAGGCGGATCCGTCCCCGTTCCCGTCCGCGGCCGGCCCCCACGACGTCGCGCTGCTGCAGCCCACGGGCGGCACCACGGGCGTGCCCAAGGCCGCCATGCTCACGCACCGCAACCTGGTCGCCAACGCGGTGCAGGTCGCCGCCTGGTTCCCCAGGGCGACACCCGGCGAGACTGTCCTCGGTGCGCTGCCGTACTTCCACATCTACGGCCTGACGGTGGCCATGAACATGGCGATCCTCCTCGGGCAGCGCCAGGTGCTGCTGCCGCGCCCGGAGACGGAGGAGATGCTGGAGGCGATCGCCCACGAGCGGCCCCGCATGTTCCCCGGGGTGCCCGCCATGTACCAGGCGATCTCGGTGCATCCGCGGGCGGCGAAGCTGGACCTGACGTCGATCGACGGGTGCATCAGCGGGGGGGCGCCGCTTCCCGCCGAGGTCGAGCGGCGGTTCGAGGCCGTCACGAAGGGGCGGGTCGTCGAGGGATACGGACTCTCCGAGGCGAGCCCGGTCACCCACTCGAACCCGCTCTACGGGGATCGGCGCTCGGGTACCGTCGGCGTGCCCTTCCCCTCGACCGACGCGAAGGTGGTTTCGCTGCAGGACGGCCGCGAGGTGCCGCCGGGTGAGGAGGGCGAGCTGCTCGTGCGCGGCCCGCAGGTCATGAAGGGGTACTACGAGAACCCCGCGGAGACCGCGCTGGTCCTCGACGAGGAGGGCTGGCTGCGCACGGGCGACATCGCCACGCGCGACGAGGACGGCTACTTCCGCATCGTCGACCGCAAGAAGGACGTCATCATCGTGGGGGGCATCAACGTCTGGCCCGGAGAGGTCGAGGAGGTGCTCTACGACCATCCGCTGATCGCGGACGCGGCCGTGATCGGGACACCCCACGAGCGGCTCGGCGAGGTGCCGAAGGCGTTCGTGGTGCCGCGTCCAGGTGCGCGCCTGACGGTCGAGATGGTGGTGGACCACTGCCGGGCGAACCTCGCCGGCTACAAGGTGCCGCGGCAGGTGGAGTTCGTCCCCGAGCTGCCGCGCAGCGGGGTCGGGAAGGTGCTTCGGCGGCAGCTGCGCGGCATGGGCACGGGCACCGCCGCCACGGGCGCCGGCGGCACGGGCGCTG